>JAHEEZ010000117.1 GCA_024640445.1 Acidobacteriota bacterium
TCTTTTTCTGCGCTCCCAACAACAATAACTCCCTTCGACGAAGGTGCCGGCTCGCCGGAAGTCTTTAGTCCGTCGGTAACTATGACCCGCGGACGATTGGAATCCTTTGATTCAACCGGTGTCTGGGCAAACGCCGGAAGGCCGAGTATCACGCAAAAAACGAGTGAAACGAAGATTTTGAAGTTCATAGGTAGATCTTTTGGTGTGCAGGATCGAGCGGAGAGATAAGATCCTTAAATGATAAGCCAATCAGTAAATCTGTTCAAAGCGGCTGGAGGAATTGATTCACTCCTCAAAGAAGCGGTTGCCGGTTGGTATTCGATTCAGTTATGCAACCCACAATTTTTTATTATGGCTATTTTGCGTTTGAGGTCAAGGCAATTGATGGGCTATAACCAAATATGGTCAATTCAACTCTGTAAAAGAGTCGAAGTATTAGCAGTACCTTTCACACGGTCACCCACAAAATGAAAAAGTTGTTCGGTACAGATGGAATCCGATCTAAGGCGGGTGAGTTCCCGCTTGATGAAGAGACGCTCCGCGTCCTCGGCTTCGCACTCGCAGAAGATTTAAGACAGAACGGAGCCGAAAGTCCTTCGGTCATCACCGGCCGGGACACAAGAGCATCAGGACAGGAGATCGAAGCGGCGGTCCAGAGTGGACTTGCTGCAGGAGGCGCGCGAGCAGTGTCCGCCGGCGTGATAACGACACCAGGCGTGGCGTTTCTGACCGCGGAAGACGGATACGATGCCGGAGTAGTTATCAGCGCTTCGCATAATCCGTTTGAAGACAATGGGGTGAAGATCTTCAGACCGGACGGCAGGAAACTGAGGAAAGAATCCGAAGAATTCATCGAGAAGATGATCCGCGACGGTCGGGAAGTGCCTCCGTCTTCGTACGAGTTTGACGATTCCGGCGCCGGCGCTCTGCAGTCAAGGTACCTTCAACACTTCAGCAGCGATTTCGGGTTGCTCGATCTGGGAGGACTGAACATCGTCGCCGACTGTGCCAATGGCGCCGCTTCACATCTTGCGCCGCTTCTCTTCCGGAAGTTCGGAGCGGATATCACTACGATCGCGGCGGATCCGGACGGAAGGAACATCAATCTCGATTGCGGCTCTCTCCATCTCGAACATCTTTGCCTGAAGGTGCTGGAAACCGGTGCGGACATCGGTATAGCGTTTGACGGCGACGCCGACCGCGCGCTTTTCGTCGATGAACAGGGTGCGGTGGTCGATGGCGACGCCACGCTCTGGATCATGGCCAATTCGCTGATAGAGAGAGAGACACTCGTTGACAACAAGGTCGTGGCAACGGTAATGAGCAATGTAGGGCTTGAGATCGCGCTCGAGAAGAAAGGTGTTGAGCTAGTGAGGACCGACGTAGGCGACAAATATGTGCTGGACGAACTGCTCCGTTCCAACGCCTCGATCGGCGGAGAGCAATCCGGACACATCATCATTCCAAGCCGTTCACTTGTCGGAGACGGTATGCAGACGGCATTGTATGTTCTCGATGCGATGGTCTCGTCAGGAAGGAAATTGTCCGAACTGACTGCAGGGTTTGAGACTTTTCCTCAGGTGCTCGTGAATGTTCGGGTCCGTGAGAAAGTACCTTTCGAAGAACTGGTTTCGGCTTCCGAGACCGCGTCTGAGATCGAAGAGGAACTATCCGGCTCCGGCCGTCTCCTTCTGCGTTACAGCGGCACAGAAAATCTAGCACGGGTAATGATCGAAGGAAGGGATCAGGCTGAGATCGAAGAGCTTGCGGATCGCCTCGCCGATGCGATCCGGAACGAAATAGGTATCGATTGAGGTAGGAAGATTGGAAGGAAGCACGATCTTGTATCGCTGGAAGCTGAGACCCGGTGCCGAAGGGCGTTTCTGAGCGAAGTGTTGGAAGAACCGGCAAAGGAGATGGCATCCTGCATCGCGGAAAGGTTTCCGGAGATCTTCCTTGATTTCATACAAGACCGCCTGGAAATGCCGTGAGCGCCCGAAATTCCTTGCCCGGTCTGCTGTACACCTGTATATTATGGAACCTGGAGCGCGGGTTCGCCCGCGCTTCTCGCGGCAGCTGTGGTGAGGACAGTTGTCGCAAATTGGCAGGTGCGGTACACTCCCACGTTGCTTCACCTGCTCTAAAATTAAAGGTGACCGGCCGGCAGCCAGTTAGCAGCCGGCCTTTTCTGTAACTGAAAATGACGTTGCGAAAGATCCAGCTTGAGTTCGGGGGAAATCCGGGATCGTATGAGATCCTGGTGGGAAGAGGCGCGCTCAAGGATGCCGGAAAATGGGCACGCGAGACCCTCGGTTCTCGAAGGAAGATCGCCGTCGTATCGAACCCGACCGTCTTTGAGATCTACGGCGAAATGGTCAGCAAGTCCCTTTCGAACGCCGGATTCGATGTTTGCCATTACCTGATGCCTGACGGCGAAGAATTCAAAGATCTTAAAAATGCTTCGAAAGTTCTCGACTTCCTAAGCGACCAAAGGATCACAAGGGCTGACGCCGTCGTCTCGCTCGGAGGGGGTGTCGTGGGCGATATGGCAGGATTTGCGGCCTCGATTCACCTGCGTGGCGTGGATCTCCTCCAGATACCGACTACGCTTCTCGCGATGGTCGATTCGTCGGTCGGGGGGAAGACGGGAGTCAATTCCGGTTTCGGTAAGAACCTGATCGGCAGTTTTTATCAGCCGAAGGGCGTTTTGGCCGATGTTGCAGTGCTGGTAACCCTGGACGAGAGGGAACTTGCGGCAGGAATGTACGAGGCGGTTAAACAGGCGGCGCTTTCAGGACGGACGATGCTAAACCGGCTGAGAGCGTTCTTGTCAGAATCGCCGGTTGCTGAACTTCCTTTGAAATTGGACGATCCGGTGGTCGCGAACGCCCTTGTGGAACTGATCTCGGAACAGATCCGGTACAAGGCGTCAGTCGTTTCGGAGGATGCCAGGGAATCCTTCGGCAGGTCAGATGGCAGGTCGAGAAAGATACTGAATTTTGGCCATACGACGGCGCACGCGCTGGAGAAATGCACAGGATATTCCCGTTTACGGCATGGTGAGGCGGTCGGGTACGGCATTCTCGTGGCCGCCGAGATCTCGAAAAGGCTTGAAAAATGTCCCGAGGATAGTATAGACTTGTTAAACGATGTTGTTCGTATCGTCGGCGTTCTGCCGGATACGAGCAATATTTCTGTAGATGATGTCCTGGCAGCGATTGAGCTGGACAAGAAGTCCAGCGGGAACGCGGTTCAGTGGGTCCTGTTAGAGGACATCGGCATGCCCCTGATTTTATCCGGTCCGGAGATCCCACCTTCTGTGATAAAAGAGTCGATCAATCACATTCTTTCCCAAAGGTCTTCTCGCTAAAGGGTCCATCGAAAGGAGTATCCGAATATGAAGCATGATTTCGAAACGGCCGCTCGCCATTCGGAGCGCGGCGGTGCTGGAGTTAAGCTGCTGGTCGTGGCGGTGGCATTGGTCCTTGTCGCGAACGCGGGATATCATTTTATTCCGGTCGCATACAACGGTGAATCATTCAAGCAAGCAATGTCGACGGCGGTTGTCCAGGGGGTCGCAATGCCTTCAAGCTACGGTAAGACGACGGATGTGGTAAAGCAAAAGATCATTGCGGCGGCACAGGCGCACGATCTGCCGATCGATTTTCAGCTAGACGTTCTGGAGAAGAACAAATCAATTACTGCACACGTTCACTATGTCCAGCCAGTACCAGTAATTCCATTTGGCATTTACGATTACCAGTATGAGTTCGACTATACGGCGTCGCCGAACGGCTTTCTGACCGATTAAGCTGTTGCTGTAATTAAGTTCGACCGACCCGGACTTCCATGGATCCGAAATTGATCAGGAAGATTCGAGGTCGGCGTTTTGTGTCTAGAGGGTGCCTGCAAGGTTTGCGCGTACACGTGCCGGTTGGATCTGAACCAATCCTTCCGGGGCGTCGGCGAGCCAGGTCGTGGGACAAACGCCGCACACGGTACATTTTTCGACCGCCGGGCAGGGAAGACTTGACAGGCTTTCTTGTGATTTTTCGTGTTCCTTCTTGAGGAAGTCGAAGGAGAGCCCCGAGTCGACGATCGACCAAGGAAGAAATTCGTCGTAAGGACGGTCGCGGCTGGTGTGAAACGCGGGATCTATGCCTGTGTCCATCAAAGCGGCCCTTATGTTGCCGCCGTTTCTTGCCGCCGATTCAATGACTCTCGAGATCGTTCGGTCACCCGAAGAAAATAACGCCTGCTCGTGTGCGATCCGGGACGACATGAAACGCACATCGACGTTCGGGATCCTCGATAGATTCTTGCAGGCCCATTTGATCCTTCGTTTCAACTCTCGTTCATCGCAGATGGCGTCCCACTGAAGAGGCGTATTCGGTTTGGGAACAAATCCGTTCAGGCTGGGGATGATCTTGCCGGCGCGTCCGAATTTCTTGCCAGATTCCAGCATTCGATCCTTTATCCGCTCGACGAGAACTATCATCTCTTCGAGGTCCTCGTCTGTCTCGGTCGGAAGTCCCACCATCAGATACAGCTTGATCGTCAGCATTCCGCGGTCGAAAACGGCTCCGCAAATATCCACGATCTCGTCGTTGGTCAGGTTCTTGTTGATGACCCTCCGAAGCCGGTCCGAGCCGGTTTCCGGCGCGACGGCGATCTGCTGGTCTTTCGACTCCACAAGCGCGTCAAGCAGTTCATCTGAGATCTGGTCAAGCCGCAGCGAGGAAACGGTGATCCTGTAACCCATCGCGCGAAGTTCGGTAAGGATCGTCGAAATCTCGGGGTGATCACACACAGCGGTGGAAACAAGGCCTATCTTGTCAGTCTTTGAACGCCATTCGGCCGCCTTCGCAAGGATATCTTTTGCCGGCACGACCCTGGGCGGATAGTAATTGTAGCCTGCCCAGCAGAAGCGGCAACCCTGCGAGCAGCCGCGCGAGATCTCCACCAGCAGCCGGTCGCCCATCTCCGCCTCGGGCGCCCATACGGACGTCGAAGGGCAGAAGACATCCTGGTTTACAAGGAAATCCGCCAGCTCGCTTTCGCCGCGTTTCAATGCCCGCCGCAAGGTCCCCTCTTTGGGATTTACCGACGCGAGCGCCCTTCCTACGCGGCGCGGGACACCGTCCTCTCTTGGGACATAATCCTCGACAGTGCCGTCAGCCTTGTAAATGACTTCATACAGCGAGGGGATGTAAAAGCCGCGCCCTATTTTGGCGAGGCCGAGGAGGATATCATCCTTGGTCTCGTTCTCGAAGATCGCGTCGATCAGCTGATAGCCGAGGATCTCACCCTCACCCACCGCTATCACGTCAGTGAAATCGGCAATCGGTTCGGGATTGAGGAAAGATGCCGCGCCGCCCATTACCACCAGAGGGTGGAAATGATTTCTCTCCGACGCCCAGACGGGTATTCCGGAGAGCCGCATCATCTTCGCCATATTCAGGTAATCAGTCTCAAAAGAGATTGAGAAAGCGACGACATCGAAGTCGCGGACGGGTGATTGGGTCTCAAGCGAAAGCAGCGGCGTGTGTGTGCGCTCGTATTCTTTGAGTTCCCAGGTGTCGGGAAGGAAAACCCGTTCACAGACCACCTCCGGAATCCTGTTGAACAACTCGTACATCGTGTGAAGCCCGAGATTAGCCATTCCGATCTCATAAGTGTTGGGATAGCAAAGCGCGACCCGCAATCCGGCTCCGTGGCGCTGGGCGACGAATCCTTCTTCCGAATCGAGTTTCTTCCTGTAGCTATCGACGATCTTATTGCTCATACGACAAACGAAAAGGATAGCAGATGGGGGTTGGAAAGGGGAATGCGGAACTGCATTCTAAGCCATTGCTATGGCCAGTCTCGATAGAGTCCTGCTCATACAAGGCATAACAATCCAATAACCGTCATGTGCGCCCCGGGCCGGATCGGTCGGCCACTGATCCTTGACACGCATTCGGTATATCATTTAGTTTTTAAGTACCTATTGACTCCCACGTCGAAAGGAATTCTCACCATAGGAGTAAAATCTAATGCTATTTAGAAAGAAAGGAGTCTTTCTTGCTATCTGCCTTTTCACCTCACTGCTTGCCTTTGGTTTAATTGCCTTTGGTTCGCGAAACACGAACGGGGCGTCGGAAGACGCGGAATTCAGACACCAGGTGCGGAATGCGATCGCCGAGATCGGATTTCCCTCAGCAACCGATCCGGGGACGATCGAAACCGTCACCGGAAACCTCTCCCATTTCATGTCATACAGGGCGGGCGTCCTTGTGAGCGATGCGAACGAAGGGCGTCTCTCCTCTGCTGAACAACTAGGGATGACGCGCGGGAAGCGTATTTCCAGAGCCGATCTTGCCGAGATACTTACGGACCTGGCTTCCGTGAAACTCCGTGACCTCACGGATGGGCAGAAAAGCCATGTGGTCGAATCTCTGAGAGGCTTTGACGATCCAAATCTGCCGGGATCCTTCCGTCAGGGAAGGGACTACGTCTCTCTACGCGCGAGCGGCAAGGGCCGGATGACGGTCGAAGCGTTCAGTGCCAGACTTGATTCGGTGCGCGGCGAGAACGCTGAGAGCAAGCTCGTAAGAAGCCTTATCAGGAACTCGATCGCGCTCGAGATAGGACAAATCTGCGACGTGCTCTATGACGCCTCGCCGGATCTGTTTGGCGGCACTAAGTGTGACATGACCGCCCTTCAGGCGCTTCTTGTGAGTTACGCGGTCATTACCGACGACCCGCTTGCCGGAAATCAAGCGGACCTGAATTCGAAAATGCTGAAGATCCGAGGCGGAATCGAAGAGAAATTCGGGGTCGACTATCCGGACCCGCAAGGCCACACTGCATACGGACCGAACGGATATATCTTCAGTTCACCGGCTGATCTTCTGCTTGACGGCACCTCAATTAAGTCGTTGATCTCGAAGATCGAAGAAAAACTTAACTAGTTCAGGAGCGAACAACAATGAAAAGACAGATGATCTTGTCTGTCTTCCTCACTTCAGTGTTGCTTCTCGCATGTGACGAACCTACGGAACAGTGCACCGAGCATATTGGAGCAGGAAGGACAGCTATTGTCACCGCAGAGGACGGGAGCCAGGTCGTGGTTTCCGCCGACGCGAATGGAAACGTAACCTTTGACTGCGGGTCGCGGGTAGATACCGTCTGATCCGAAATTAAAAAGGGGCCGCCCAAAAGGGCGGTCTCTTTTCATGTCGAAATTGTTCGCCTTGGAACAATCTGACCGGAGATATCAGTTGCCTCCGGCTTTAGCCGGAGGTTTGTTTGCCTGAAGTTCCCAGGGGCTTTAGCCCCGTATGAGCCGGCTGAAGCCGGCCTGAGATTCTTGGGAGCCTCTTCGTCCCCCCGCTGAAGCGGGGGGCAACTGAAAAGAAAGACCAGGTACGGCAGATTCACACAAAAAAAGAGGCTGCCCATTTTCGGACAGCCTCTAACAACACAAAATGGCTCGGGTTACTGCTTACCTTCGAGGAACGCCTTCAGGCGCCTCGAACGTGACGGATGCCTGAGTTTCCTCAGCGCCTTCGCCTCGATCTGCCTTATACGTTCGCGGGTGACCGTGAAATGCTGGCCGACCTCTTCAAGAGTGTGTTCGGAACCCGTATTGCCCAGCCCGAACCGCATCTTGATCACCTTTTCCTCGCGCGGCGTCAGCGTAGCAAGAACTTCATCAGTGATCTCCCTCAGATTTGAGAACGTGACCGATTCCGCGGGATTAAGGATCGACTTGTCCTCGATGAAATCGCCGAGATGTGAATCTTCTTCCTCACCTATCGGTGTTTCAAGCGAGATCGGTTCCTGAGCGATCTTCAGGACCTTGCGGACCTTGGAGACCGGAATGTCCATCTTCTTCGCTATCTCTTCCGAGGTCGGTTCGCGACCGTATTCCTGGACCAGGGCCCTTGAGGTCCGGATCAGCTTGTTGATCGTTTCGATCATATGGACCGGAATTCGGATCGTCCTCGCCTGGTCAGCGATCGCTCGGGTGATCGCCTGCCGGATCCACCACGTCGCATAGGTCGAGAATTTGTATCCCCGCCGCCACTCGAACTTGTCCACCGCTTTCATCAGGCCGATGTTGCCTTCCTGAATTAGGTCAAGGAACTGAAGTCCGCGATTCGTGTACTTCTTGGCGATCGATACGACCAGTCTCAGGTTGGCCTCAACAAGCTCGCGCTTGGCGATTCCGGCGTTATATTCGCCCGTCAGTATCCTCTGGAGCGAACGCTTGATCCTGTGCGGAGCCAGATGATACCGCTCCTCGATGGCCTCAAGTTTCTGCTGCTCTTCCTTGATCTTCGCCTTGAGCTCCTTCTTGCGAGCCGGCTTGGTCGTCTTCTTTTCTATTTCGTCTTCAGCTCTTCGGATCTTTCGTTCCGAGCTCTTGATCTCGCTGTCCACCTTTGAGATCGCGCCGACCAGTCTCTGCTGGGCGTATTCCGTCAGCTCGAGCCGCTTGATCTCCTGTGCGATCTCGACGCGGTGTCTGGCAAGCTGATGCTTTAGCTTTACCAACTTCTTGCTGGTCTTGGATTTCAGCTTCGAAGTCCTTTTCTTTTCGGCGAAATACAGCTTGAGGACCTTCAACGCGGTCGTGTAGTTCTTCTCGATATGAGCGATGCCGTCAAGCGTCCACCGAAGATATTCCTCAACCTTGTCTTCTTCACCGGTCAGCTCGGCCTGCTCGGAGAAATTCACGATCTCCCGGATGCTGGCGTTTCCTTCTTCAAGCTCGGTCCCGATCTTGATCAGTTCTTCGACCGCGATCGGCGAACGTGAGATGGACTTCTGCGCCTTCATCTGGCCGCGCTCTATCCTTTGAGCGATAGAAACCTCTCCTTCGCGTGTCAGCAAAGGAACGATCCCCATCTCACGGAGGTAAAGTCTTACAGGGTCATTTGTCTTATCAAGTTTGCCCGCCGAAAGGTCCAGGCTCTCGTCGTCGTCATCGTCGCTGTCCTTGTCGTCCATCGCCACGTGAGCGGCCTGGGCGAGAAGATGCGCGTCAGCGTCTGCAACCGAGATATTTGCCGCTTCAAGTCTTTGAAGGACCTCTTCAATGTCGTCGGGCGACATCATGTCGTCAGGAATTTCACGATTGAGCTCGTCAAAACTGAGGAACTCCTTCTTCTTTCCTATCTTCAAGAGCCGTTTGATCAGCTCTTCTTTTTCATCTAGTTCTTCTGCCATATTTTTGAAAAATGCTTATGATTAGATCCTTCTTTGATTCGTTGTTCGCCAATAGCGCTCACGACAAACCGATCTAAAATATCAGGAGCCGCTTTCTGAGAGCCTGTCCTGAAGTGTGCGCTTCATGCGCGCCAATTCTATCTGCTCGCTAACCAGCCGGCTTACCTCTTCGTCTTTCGACTGCTGTTCCGCGACCGCCAATTCGTAGCTGATCTCAAGTATGCGGCTCTCGATCGCCATTGTCCTGAGCGAAGCAAGGCAATTTTCCGCCTCGGACAGGACCTCGGCGATCCATTCCCCTTCCGCTCTTGGCGATTCCGCCATCCAGATCAAAGGAACAAGATCTCCGGAAACCGGATGATCGCCGGTAACTTCCAGGATCGCGTCGATCGAAACCTCGCCGTTCTTTTTGTCGAGTTCGATCAGCGCCTCGAATACCGGGCCGGTTGCGAGATCCTCATAATCGGTCTTTTCAAGCTGGGGCAGGACCTTCGTCCTTAGTTCTTCGTCGTGAACAAGCAGTTCCAGGAGCCTCTGTTCGGCGATCGTGACCTTCGCCCGCACCGCCCTCACGACTTGGCTCTTGATCGATTCCGCCCCGAACCGCTGGCCCAGCTTCACGGTCTTCCAAAGATCGTTCTTAAGTAACGCGTCATCCACACGCAAATAGTTCATCGCCTGATCGAACGATTCGCGTTTCTGGATCGGATTGCGAACAGCAACGATTACGGGCATAACATCCTCTATTGCTTCGGCCTTCTGCCTGGCCGAGGCTAGATTCCGTTCCCGTACGCTGTTGTCTAAAACAAATTGTAGGTAGGGTAAGGCGTGGTTCTTATGCTGATCTTTGTATGCTTCGAAGCCTTCGGAGCGGATATAATCGTCGGGATCGTTTCCTCCCGGCAATACCAATACTTTTATTTCAAAATCCGCCGCGAGTAGCGTCTCTATTGCCCGTCTTGCCGCCTTTATTCCCGCACTGTCTCCATCATAGTTAACGGCAACCTTTCGTGCAAACCTGCCGAGGAGTTTTGCCTGGGC
>JAHEEZ010000118.1 GCA_024640445.1 Acidobacteriota bacterium
GTGAATTGCGCTTCGTTGTCTGTCGCAACGGTTCGCAAACGGGCATAGCCTCCGAAACTTTTTCGCTCGAATCCCTTTGAGGATGCCGTCTCATCAACGGGCCAGGCGTGTCCCAGATGCATTCTCATTTTCCCGTATGAATCAACAAACGCCGCGGACGGAAACTCAAGGCGAAGCTTTTCGGTCAGCAAAGGCAGATTTTCTGACGCAAGCATTTTCTTTGAGGAGCCGAGACAGGAGAAATCAAACCCATTCTCTCTGATCCTGAATCCTGACGGATCGCCTTCGACATAGACGTCGAGCACCCTTTCGTCGGTACCGATCTCGGCGGAATCGAGCACGCGGTTGTCACCACCCCTGACGCGCTTCTCCGACGAAGAAACCTCTCGCCTGACGATGGTGCCGGTCACGATCAGCTCCACCGCGGACGGTGGCGGACTACCGTCTGCGGGATTGAAAAGCAAGGGTAGAATCGCGCCACGCACGAACTCGATTCCCCGAAGCCTCTTCGGCGGCGAGTTAAAAGCGAGTTCGCCGTCACCGATCACGAGGATCCCCAATCCCGCGGCCCCCAGCTTTTCAGCGACAACGGTTGCTTCATTCTCTTTGGCCGCA
Source organism: Acidobacteriota bacterium (assembly GCA_024640445.1). Classification (GTDB taxonomy): domain Bacteria; phylum Acidobacteriota; class Blastocatellia; order Pyrinomonadales; family Pyrinomonadaceae; genus Aridibacter. The sequence goes on from JAHEEZ010000118.1 coordinate 616, forward strand.
CGTCCAAGCGGAATCGGATGTGGGCTTCGGAGCAGTTCCAGGGTTTCGTCCCGATCAAGCCTGAGCATTTCCGCAACAAGGGCCGACGCAGAGTGATCTGCCTTATCCTCTGTCGGAACGAAAATCAAATTGAATCCGGGTTCGTAGTCTTCGATCTTACGGAGAACCGGCCTCAATTCCCTTCTTTGATCATCGTCCAGTTCCAGGTCAATGCCACAGTAGATGCACGATGTCCGCGTAAGCGGATTCATACGGGAGCAAGAGGAACAAGTGATCAGATTTGCCTTATCTCCAGTTCCCGAATCTGTGCCTTCTGTGTCATTTATCCGTTTCTCTTCAGTGTCGCCCGTCACCCGCGAAATCCTCCCCTGAATGAATAAACTGCCACCATGTTGCAAGCCCCCTGCTGCCGACCAGTCCGCGAATTCTCCTTGACCTCATTGTGTCGAGGGGGCACACTAATGAATGCGTTGTACGGCGGACTGATAATTGACTCGATATTGATTGACAGAATTATTTTGCACCTTTTTGAAGAAGTATTTTAGGCTTTCGGCACGGATATTTTAAGACCATTTAGCAAACTCAGATAATTTTCTGTCAGCGGTCAAACTCGGTCCGGCTTTAATGCAATTCGATTAAAGTAAGGAATAGTTGAAATGCAGTTTGACTCTAACACAAGTTCCACCTGGCAGTTCGGTCACAGGGGGCGCGTAGCGGTGTTCATCGACGGGAACAATCTGTTCCACGCCGCGAGGTTCCATAACCTGGACATTGACTATAACAAGCTTCTCCGCGTCCTCCTTGGCGACGGAAGGCTTCTTCGCGCCTTCTTTTACACCGGCGTCGATGTTGGTGCCGAGCGCCAGCAGGGATTCCTTCTGTGGATGAGGCGCAATGGCTTTCGTGTCGTGCAGAAAGAGCTCAAGACCTTCTTTGACGGAACCCGAAAAGCGAATCTGGACGTTGAGATCGCGGTTGACATGCTGAGTCTGGCGGGTAGTTATGACACAGCCGTCCTGGTTTCCGGAGACGAAGACTTCGTGTATGCGGTCAACGCGGTCGCTTACAAAGGCTGCCGCGTCGAAGTAGCAGGGTTCCGTTCAAATACTGCCCCCCATTTGATTGACGTTGCGGACTTTTTTATCGACCTTGGGGAGATCGCCGACATGGTTAGCAAAGACGCCTCTCAGGATGAGGAATACGATATTCCGGCATTCGTTCCACCGGATGAGGGACAGTCGCGTGCCGAAACGACACAGAGGAATCGGTTGAAGCAATACACCGGAGAACCGCAGCGACCCGCCCGAGAACAGGATCGCAGCGCCGTAAAACCAACCAATGGAACGAATTACGGGGCATCTACTGAAAATGAGACAGCGGAGGATAACTCAGATCTGGTCCGAGTTACCGATGATCGTTAGTTTTTTCTTTGAATGACCATAGAGCCGGCAGCGAAACCGTTGCCGGCTTTTTTGTTTTCCCTGCCAGACGATCGTAGCAAAAGACCAAAGATCCTTTCGTAAAACAATGACTAATCTGTTCGTTTGCATCAGTTTACTATTGACGGGTTAAAGTAAGTTCTGATACCATCCCCTTAGTTTTTTCATTTCAAGGGATCGCTCAGGTCCTGATCCGACATTTTCAGCAAAAAATTCGCCAGTCAGCTTTATGCGAAGCAGCGCTTATCGGCATATAAGTTTGCACGTCAGAGTGGTAGGCGTTCGCATGCCTGAAGCCAAGCCGGCGCACTCCAATTCAATTCCAAGAGCAACAATCCAACCTTAGTAAGAGGAAATCAGTTAATGCAGAAAGCCAACCCGATAAAACTGAAGCCGACTCCCAAGCCTTTCAGCGGCAATCCAAACAGGAAACCCTCCATTACCGAACAGATCTCGTCCAAAATGACGAGTCCGACGTTGGTTGAATTTCGCAGACAGAACGCTCAGGTGCCGGAGTGGCGGCTACAGCTACAGAATGCTGTTCAGCAACGCCAAAAGAATGACAGCCAGCACGCCCACGTGGAAAGGCCGGTTGGGGTGGATGCTCCGTCATTCGAATCTAATACGGTGCCGATACCTAAACCCGATGTCGAGGCCAAGGGAGTAAAGAGCAACATCGACAACAAGTATTTGAGCAACGCTCTTAAACGGATCGAATCTTCGCGAAACCGTTACCTGGTCGTCGAACCGGAAACGCCGAAATCGGCGTTCGAGGATAAGTCGGAGAAGAAAGACTATCCGTTCTCCATCGCGGCTCGAACGGAAAATCCCAGTCCTGAGAAGACGGAAGCTACCGAGACGGCGCAGGCGCCGCAGATCAAACCAAAACTCGTTTCGGGCAGGCACAAAGCGAAACTGATCAAGGACCTCTACGACACGAGCGAACTTGATCCTGATTTCTCGCCTGCGAAACTCTCTTCCAGCTTTTCAAACGGGCCTGCGGTCAAATCAGAAGCTGAGGCGCCTCCGCAGAAGTTGCCGGAACCCGATGTGAAGGAACAAGCAGTCGTGACCAAGGTTCCGGAACGCCCAGAGCCTTCCCGCGAAGAATCGAAGTTGGAAACAAAGGTCCCACTGAAACCGGAGCCGAAGATAGAAGAGCCGGTCGCGGATACCCTGCCGGCGGCCATTGAAGAATTTGAAGAGTCGCAAACTGCCGTGACGATCGACGAGTTCGATGATTACGCTCCGTTCAGCCTCAGGTTCAACGCCGGCTTTTTCGATTTTCTGATCGGCTCGTTTTTGAGCTTCATCCTCTTGATCCCTTTTATTGCCGCGGGGGGAAACTGGTTCACATTGACGGGATTCCTGGCCTTCGCTGCGACCTGCTCGATCGTGATGTTCATCTATCTGACAGCGAGCATCGGTTTCGCCGGCAAGTCTTTCGGCATGCATCTCTTTTCTCTTGAGGTGATCGACTTCGGGGGCGAGACATATCCCAGTTTGCACCAGTCCGCGGTCAGCTCGATCGTGTATCTGATGTCGACGGCCTGCCTTGGACTGGGATTCGTCACCTCGCTTTTCGACGAAGACCGTAGAGCGGCACATGATCTACTCTCCGGAACACTGGTCGTACGGGAACTCTAACCCGGCTTCGTCTATAATGGTTTGTTCGCGGCCCGGCCGCACAAGGTAGCGCGAGGCCGACCGCCAATGAACGAACAAACTGTAAGAGAAGTGGCGGAAGAACTTTCCCGCGTTCTTCCCGGTCAAAGGTTCGGACGCATCTTCTCGCTCTCAAAACTCAAGTTTGCAATAGATATGCGGCTGCGTGACGGCCGCTTTCTTTTTGTCAGTTTAGAGCCTCAATCCCCCAGGATATATCTCATCCGGCGCGGCCTTCGCGAACTGGAGAAGGCGTCCCGCTTCGATCCGCCGTTCGCGGCAGTCCTAAGGAAATACCTTGCCAACACCGAGGTAGCTTCGACACGAAAACCCGAAGGTGAACGTGCCGTGCTTATCGATCTGAGGGGAGTATCGGAACTGGAAGGCGCCGTGGCCTACACTCTAGCGGTCCAGCTGACCGGGCGATCTTCAAATCTATTCCTTCTGAACGGCGCCGGCCGGATCATGGATTCGCTGAAAGAGGGAAAGGGGCCCGGCCAGGAAACAGCCGACATCTACCAGCTTCCTTCCACTAGTCCGGACCAGCGACGCGGAGGCGAACCCTTCGACAAGGCCGGCAAAGATTCGGTGTCCGAAGCGCTTGATGAGTTCTACCTTGCCAAAGACGAAGAAGCGCGACGGCTTTCAGCATTCCGCTCTGCAGAATCCGCACTCCGCGGGGAACTCAAAAAGAAGGAGCGGCTCAGAAAAGCGCTTGAGAAAGATCGTGAGGATCACGGTGACGAAGAGCAATGGAAGCGTTTCGGCGAACTTCTGCTCGCAAACACCTCCAATGCAAAGCGTGTGGATGAAGGTTTCAGTGTTGCCGACTATTACTCGGACGGCGCCCCAGAGATCGTCATACCCTCAGACCCCAGACATACCGTCGCCGAGTCCGCGGAGTTCTATTTCAAGAGATACGCGAAAGCACGGAACGCGCGCACTGCCATCGCCGAGAGACTGATCGCGGTGAGCGATGAGATCGACGGGATCGAGAGACAGATCGAGAGACTCAAAGATGCCTTCGGATCGGGAGACGATGACGCCTTCGAGGAGGCCGCGCCGCCGGAATCGCAGAACAAACAAAAGCCGGGCAGGTCCAGGGGAAGAGACGAGCAGACGGGTGTCCGAAAATTCATTTCAAGGGACGGGTTTGAGATCCTGGTCGGAAAACGATCGAAGGACAATGACCACCTGACATTCAGAATCGCGCGTTCGCTCGACACGTGGATGCACGCGGCGGATTACCCTGGTTCGCACGTCGTCATCCGCAACCCCCAACGAAAAGAAGTTCCGCATTCGACACTTGTCGACGCGGCACAGATCGCGGCTTTCTACAGTAAGGCAAAAGGCGAATCAAAAGCCGCCGTTCATTACACTTTGCGAAAATTCGTACACAAGCCAAAAGGCGCGAAACCGGGTCTTGTAAGCCTTGCGGATTTCAAGACAATTCTGGTCGAGCCGGGAATTCCACCGGGATCCGGCGGCTAGTCCGTCTTCTCTTCCACGACCTTCGTCACAGTCTTCTTCATCTTCTCGATCACGTCGCCGCCAACCCCAAAGAAGACTCCCGTTAGCTCGCCCCTCCGATTGATCAAAAATGACTGCGGAATACCCTGTGATCCCGAGATATTGAAGAACTCCATGACCAGTTCACGTTCCGCCCACCCGAGCTGATAGTTTAGTCCCATCTTCTGTGAGAAGGGCTTGATGTCTTCAACCGGTTCCGGATCGACGTCCAGCCCGATCACCTCAAATCCCTTGTCCCTGTACTTGTCCTGGAGCTTAACAAGCTCCGGCATCTCAAAACGGCACGGACCGCACCAGGTCGCCCACAGATTGACGAGAACTACCTTCCCCTTCTTGTCTGCGATTTTGATCATCGTCCCGTCGATCATCTCTATGTCTGCGTTTCGAATGGCTTCAGGCGCCGGCGGGTAAGCCGATTTCGAGTCTTCAAGGGCAACCTTATCGGAACCCGAGCCGCCGCACGAGACATATGGGGCCAGCAGAAGCGCCGTCACGAGCGCAAATAAAACGAATCTCATTCTGTTTGTCATAATTTCGTCAAACAATATCCTGAAGTTTCATGATTATCAGAGTCCATAAGAACAGCATCGTGAACATAAAGATCAGCACAAACTGGTTGAGAACCGGTTGCATCCAGGGGTGCAAGAAAGTGATGTACCCGCTCAGATCTTCAGGAACCTTGGTCGGCTCACCTGTCTTGGGGCGCTCCGGAAGGCCCGTAAACTGGACGTTTTCGCCCGTGCCGGCACGCTTTTCTGCATCCCGCAGCCGAGCTTCCAGATCTTTCTCGTAGTCCTTTATGTTCTTCTTCGTATCCTCGATCATCTTGTCATTCTGCTTCTCGACCCATTTGTATAATCCCAGTCCTTCAGTCTGACCGTTGATGATCGCGCCTTCGGGCTCAAGCGTGTCGAGCGTCGAAAACCTCTTCATGGTGTCGAACGACCACGCTGCCGGCATCGTCAGCCCCACAACCTTGTTAATACCCGCCGGCACTCCGATTAATCCCGAGAAGACGATCTGAGGAATCAGGATCAAAGGGACAAGGCTTGTCGCCATCTCGGAGGTCCGGACAATTGTCGAGACGAACAGTCCAATAGCGACTCCCACCGCCGCCGTCAGCAGCATCGCGAAGAACTGCGGGATGCCAAGGAACATTCCCGGCATCGGCATTAAGCCAGAAAGATTGAATAACTCCAGCGGCAAGTACAGAAGCAGGCACTGGATCGATACGATCACGCCAAGTACGAAGAGTTTCGAGCCAACGTAGGGCAGGATTCCCAGATTCACCATCCGTTCCCGCTCGTAGATCTTTCTCTCGCGGACGATCTCCCTGGCCGCCAACGAGGTGCCGAACCAGATCGAACAAAGTGAAAGCGCGAAGTACGCGAAATCGCGCGGCTGGTCGGCGCCCATGACAATGAAAACGAGAACCGCGATGATCGGTGCCTGAGCGGCTAGGATCGCAAGCGTGAACTTGTCTTTCGCAAGAACGCGCGCATATCTGGAAGTTAGTGTCATCCACTGCCTGATCGATCCAAAAACGCCAAGGCGCCTGGATTTCCTGAACTTGGATGACTCACCCTTTTCGACCTCCTTGAGCGGCTCAAAGATATTCTTCTTGTATTGGGGAGTCCCCTTGAACTTCGTCTTCCAGTCCTCGGCGGCCTTGTCTGTGGCCGCGACCCTCGCGGATTCGCCCCGCTCCGCCACCGCCTTCTCGGCAGGTTCCTCAAGCCGGTCGTACAATTCCTTGAAGCTGTTTGCGCCAAGATATTCAAGAGCCTCGGACGGCTTTCCGTAAAAGACAAGCTTCCCCCGCATCAGCACCACGATCTTGTCGAAAAGCTTCACATTCTCCATCGCGTGCGTTGTCAGGACCACCGTCCTGCCCGACTCCGCGATCTGTCGAAAGAGCTTCATTATCTTCTCTTCCGTCGCAGGGTCCAGACCAGAGGTCGGTTCGTCCAGAAATATCACTGACGGCTTCGTGATCAACTCGACAGCGATCGAAACACGCTTCCTTTGCCCGCCGGAAAGGCTTCCGACCGCGACGTCCTTGCGTTCCGTGAGACCGGTAACGTCAAGCACCTCGTCTATGATCTGGTCGATCTCGGAGCGCGACACATCGCCCGAGAGCCTCAACTTTCCGATATAGTAGAGCGTTTTGTAGACGCTCAGATCGCGATGGATGATGTCGTCCTGGGGAACATAGCCGATCGACTGTTTAAGCGAATCGAGGTGCCGATAAAGGTCAAGCCCGTTTACGTAAACCGAACCCTCCGAGGCAGGCCGCATACCGTTCAGAGCATCGATCAAAGTCGATTTGCCGCATCCGGACGGACCGAGAACGCCTATGAACTCATTTGCCCCGATCGACAGCGACACGTCGTCAAGGAGCCGTACGGTCCCTCGTCCGGAACGGTTCTTCACATCTTTCGTAAGGCCTACCGAATCGATTCGCGTCTTTGATCTGGTGTCAAAGACACCAACCGTCTGAGCCTCGTCGACCCTTATCACGAAAGCTCCGATCTGAACCGAATCGTCAGGCAGGATCACGTGCCTGGAAATGCGCTTGCCGTTGACGTAAACACCGTTCGTCGAGTTAACGTCCTCGATCACTACTCCGCTGTCCGTCTTCTTGAGTTTGGCGTGGCGGTTTGAGATCTGTAGACCGTCGAGGGTAATCTCGCAGCTTTCATTCCTGCCGACCGTCAATTCGGTCTTCTCGTCGAACCAGGCCTGCATCAGCAGTTGCGATTCCGCCACCGGACCGCCGGCCTGCTGGGAGATATCTCCCATCTTGAAAACCATTGTTCCGGCCGAAATATTTTCTGAGATCCCCGGCGCAGCTTTGAACGGTCTGCCCGCGCCTGCGTCCGATGGCGCTTTTGAAGATTCGCCTGAAACGTCGATCCTCAGAACAGGTCCCCCATGGCCAAGCCGGATCGTGTCACCGCTCGCAAGCCGAGTCGGTGTGGAGATCCTCTGCTCATTGACGAGAGTACCGTTAAAGCTGTTGTTGTCGGTGATCACAAAACCGCCGTCGCGACGACTGATCTCCGCATGCCGGCGGGAAACCATCACGGCTGAGGCTTCTATGACTATGTCGCATTTCAGATCGCGTCCCATCCAAACACTGGCCCCCGCGATCTTAAACGGTTTTTCGCCCTGCCTGTCGACAAAGGTCAGGTGTGCATTTGAGGGAGGCGCGGACGGTTTTTCTAAAGGCGGTTCCGGGGCGGACTCTTCCGGAGCGGAACGCGAGGGCCTTTCGTCCGGAATTGGTGTCGGAACGCCGGTCACCGGGGCCGAAGACAGTCGCGGCGAGGCCTGTTCCTCTTTCTTAGGAGCGGATTCTCCTTTCGCCGCTTCCATCCAGATCACGTGGGCTTTCGGGCCGTCAGGACCGAATTGAATGGAGTTGCCAACCGCCAGTTCCCTGGGCTTCGAGAGCTTCTGACCGCCTGCAAACGTGCCATAGCTGGAACCCAGATCTCGTACGATCCATTTTCCCTCGTGGACCCGCATCTCGGCGTGGCTGCGTGAGACCATCGAATAGTCGCCGGACCCGAACGCGACGTCGCATTGCGTTGCATCACGACCGAAACGCACCACCCCCTTTTCGAATGTAAGTTCTTCGGCGGGTTGACCCTTGGTTCTTTCTACAACGAGGACGATCTTCATTTTGATGCTGTCATTTCCGGCGCGGCTTTGCCTGGCCGCACCTGAAACCGGAGCGGTTTCTTAATACTAGACTTTTCAATTGAATACCTGAAACCGGCAAACACTTCCGGGACCTTCAGGCAACAATGCCCACCCCACAACAAAAGCCTGACATTTCTGCCAGACTCTCGATTGCCGCGGAGCGGCGAAGGAGAATTCCCCTTATGTTACTTAACAAGCCTGAAGCCAAGCGTCTTGTCCTTTGTGTCCTGCGGAACGAAAGCCCGGAAGGTCGATGTGATCGCGTCCGCGCCCGTCGTCTTGTCGAAAAATCCTCCGCCCCTGGTGACTTGAACTCCGCCGACTATTTGCACCTCACTGCCCGGATACGAGCCGGACTCGCTGCTGGTCCACTCCCAGACATTTCCGATGAGATCGAGCACACCCCATTTGTTGGCGCCTTTTGAGTTGGTTCCGACATCTTCAACGGTCTGCAGCCCGCCCATCACCGCACGGTCGTTCTCGTATTCGTCACCCCAAGGATAAAGACTATCCTGACTTCCATTGCGGGCCGCGTACTCCCATTCGGCTTCCGTCGGAAGCCTGTACTCGACGACGTCGCGTTCCGAACGCCACTTCGCAAACGCCCTCGCGTCTTCGAGGCTTACGAAATTGACGGGATTCATCTCCTTTCCGGGCAAGGGTTTCCCGTTTACGAAATGAGGCGGCGCCTTGTAGTTGGTCGCCACGATGAACTGGTAATACTCTTCGTTGGTGACCTCGGTCCTGTCCATCTCAAAAGATTCGACCGTGACCTGGTGTTCCGGACGTTCCTGGGGCTGCCCGTCATCGCGTCCCATCGTAAATGTGCCGCCCGGTATAGCGACCATATCTGCCTTGAATACCGTGGATTCCGGGGAAGGACTTCCCTCGATCACAGCCGTTGGTGTAGTGTCCGGACCACCATTGATCGGCTTCTTACCCCCGAACAATCCCATCATATACGCGCCGACACCTCCGACAACGGTGATCAACAGTACGACCACAAGCGCTCCGGCCCCGATCAGAATTGGTTTGAACGAGGACTTCGGCGGAGAAGAAATGACCACCTGGTCAGAGCCCGTAACACGGCCCTGACTGCCGGTATTGATCGTCTGCTGAACAGTTTCCTGGGGAACTTTCTGGGAAATCTGGGCCTGGTCCGCCGATCCCTCCTCGTCTCCGCCCAAAGTATCCTGGCCGAACACCATCGTTTTGTCGGACGGCTGAGGTATTGCCTCTGTCGC
>JAHEEZ010000119.1 GCA_024640445.1 Acidobacteriota bacterium
AGGGTTCCGGCAGGCGTGATCATCGCCTACTCGGCGACAGATGATATGAATTCGGCGTACACGGTGATCGCGGCCCTGCTCGGCGGCGGCCTGGCGCTTTCTTCACACGGGACCAAGGCCGCGGTTCGCGCCGGGATCAATCTTTCGCCCGAGCCCGTTTCCAACTGGGTGATGTCGATCATTGAAGACATCGTGGCGTTCGCAGGCGCATTCCTGGCGGTCTTCGCGCCGATCGTGATCGCAATAGTTCTAGGAGTTTTCATCCTCTTCTTCGCTTGGTTCGCGCCGAAAGTATTCCGCGCGTTCCGACGGATGGCAGGGGCGATCCGCGCCTTTTTTGCCGGAGAAGGACTCAAAGCCGTCGCCGAGAAGGCGCCATAGATCATATTCTGGGTGGCGGTGTTGAGCCGATCCCATGTGATCAATGATCAATAAATGGAAAGACTCTTTCACATAGCCGCGGCGCTTCTGATCGGAGCCGCCGCCGTTTTCTTTTTGCTGAACAATTTCGATGGTGTGTTCATCTCGATAGTCCTCGCTTGTCTGAGCTTCTTCCTCAGCGTAAGGACACAGGTCAAAGGCCGTCTCTCGAACAGGGAAATGGAGCGCGAACGCGAATTTGCGAGCAAGCAAGAGGTTGACGAGGCCCCGGACCTGCATGCGGAAGGCCGGCAGGAAGACCGGGCGGGACAGAAACTCTAAGTAACTTCAATCGACAATGGCAAAGATCGTTATTGCACCTTACGGATCGCTGGGCGACCTGCATCCATTCCTCGCTATCGCGGTCGAACTGCGAGAAAGAGGTCACGACATCACGATCGCAAGCCTTGAAGGCTACCGCGAGAAGATAGGCGTTCTCGGTTTTGAATTTAAGAGTCTCCGGCCGACGTTCGACCCGGAAGACCGTGAACTGGCTCGGCTGGTGATGGACACAAGACGCGGCACGGAGCGGCTGATAAAGGATTACCTCTTCCCGGGACTTAAGGACAGCTATGAGGATCTGATGGACGCGACAGAGGACGCCGACCTTCTGATTCCTGGAGAGGTAGTGCACGCCGCACATTCGGTGGTCGAGAAAAGGGGTCTGAAATGGATCTCAAGCTCTCTTGCCCCAATCTCGATGCTCTCCACTTACGAACCGAACATCTATCCAAACGCACTCTTTCTGCGCCATTTCAATTTTCTGGGCCGTTCATTCCATCGCCTTTTGTTCATTGCGATCCGGCGTTCAATCGGAAATTGGCTTGGCCAGTACAAGGAATTCAGAAATAGTATCGGACTCAGTGAGGACCACGACCCCCTCGTAACCGATAAATACTCCGAACATCTTCATCTCGCTCTTTTTTCAGGTGTTTTGGGTGAAAGGCAACCTGACTGGCATTCTCCAACCGCACAGACAGGATTCTGCTTCTATGACGGTGCGAATGACCTGGGAAAGATGCCCGGGGGATTGTCGGAATTCCTTGAAGCAGGTGAACCGCCGATCGTTTTCACGCTCGGATCAGCGGCGGTCATGGACGCCCGGGATTTCTTCGAACAAAGTCTCGAAGCGGCGAGAATTCTTGGCCGCCGGGCCGTTGCTCTATACGGGATCTTCAACGATCCGCCGAGAGAAACGGACGTTGACCGAGCCGCATTTGATTATGCTCCGTTCAGCGAACTTTTCCCGCGAGCGGCGTGTGTTGTGCATCAGGGCGGTGTTGGAACGACGTCGCAGGTGCTCCGGGCCGGAGTTCCGCACTTGATAATGCCTTTTTCTCACGATCAGCCGGATAATGCAGCCCGCTGCGTCCGGCTTGGCGTAGCGAGGACTGTCGATCGCGACTCTTATGAAGCCCGACTCGCTTCCTCTGAACTCAAGCATATACTGGAAGATGATTCGTACAGGGCAAAGGCGCTTGAAGCGAGTCGCATCATAGCGGCCGAAGACGGTACGAGCGCTGCTTGTGACGCGATCGAACAGACGTTGAATACAACATGAATCTTTTCGCGAAGTACGTTTATGCATTGCTGACCGCATTCGCGGCGGTGCATTCCGGTTATTACTTTCCAAAGATGCCGGCGAATATGGCGGTGCATTTCGGCGCTTCGGGGAGTCCCGACGGGTGGTCTTCGCGTACGGAATTCTTCCTTATAGCAGGAGCCATGCTTCTCGTGAACATCGCGGTATTCGCTGTCCTTCCGTGGGTAGTCCAGGCCTATCGGATCAAGAAGATCAACGTGCCTCACAAGGGTCACTGGCTTTCAGCGGGAAACATCGAGGTCTTTTACGAATTCTTCAGAACCAGGATGGCCTGGTTCGGCATCGCGAACATATTGTTCGGGGTCTCGGTAATGCAAATGGTTTATTCCGCAAACCTCAGCACCGGCGCTGTTTTGGACAGCCGAATGTTCACCGCGGTTCTCGTCGCATACTTCGTATTTGTTATCATTTGGCTGTTCACATTGTTCAGAAAACTCCAGCACGTAAAGTAGGTCCGGAGAGTATATGAAGTTTAGATCATTCGCGGCGATCGTGTTCCTCCTGGCATCCGTGCTGACATCGGCGTCCGGTCAGGCATTGCGGAAGCCTTCGCCCACCAGGGAACCCAAAGGCGCCATGTCGAAGAAGCCCGATTCTTCGAAACGCTATCTTCCGGAGATCCGAACACAGGAAGATTTTGACCTGATGGCGCGTGTCTACCATCAGAACACGCCATATGTGCTTCCGCACGTGATGTTCGTGATCGACCGGCGCAGCAAGAATAAGATCTATTACATTAATTCCCAGAAATACCGTTTTCACAAGGACTTCCTGATAGCCAACTACCTTGTTCTGAAGAACACGGATTTCTTCCAGGACATTTATATCAAGGAAAACCGAAGATTCATCGTCGGCACGATCGCCTGGCAGAAACCGGTTGGCAGGTTCACGTTCGAGTTCTGGGACGGCGACCTGATACCCGCGGAACAGATAAAGAACACTTTCGACGTGATCAAGTCAACGTTCTTCGAAAAGGTCGCGTTCAAGCCGAATTCAACCCGGCAGGACGAGTTCAGCGCAAAACTTGGAATAGAGCGGATAACCTCCGACGAGATCTCCCGGAATCAGGAATACCTGGCGCTGAACACCGGCAAAGGAGTTGGCAGGGTTCACATTATCGAAAAGCTCGATGACACGGTCGAGATCGGCTACAACGAGATCATTGTCCTGAACGAGGTCCCCATCAGCCTTCCGCCGGTTGCAGGGATCATAGTGACCAAGCCTTCGACGCCGCTCTCTCACATAAATCTCCTGGCTAAGGGCTGGGGCATTCCGAACGCATACATCAAGGGGGCGGATGAACTGTTCCGTGAACTGGACGGGAAGTGGATTGAGCTTGAGACGACACTGACCGAATACAGCTTCAAACCAGCCGGGAAAGATGTTCTTGATAAGTATCTGGAACAACAGAAAGAACTTGGCAAGGTGTTCAAGGCGCCTCCTTCGGACCTTAACGTGGCAGGGCTGGCAACGCTTGTCGAACTTCGCAAGAAGGACAGCATCGCCTACGGTGCGAAGGCCGCCAACCTTGGAGAGGTCAGGAGCGCCCGAATACCACGGGTCATAGTTCCGAAAGGATTCGCTGTGCCCTTCTCCGCCTATGTGGATTTCATGAGATCGAACGGCCTGGAGGAAAAGATCGAGGATTTCTACTACGACTACAATTTTGTGCACAATCCCGTGATGCGCAGGCAGAAGCTCGAAGCATTCAGGGATGAGATCCAGAAGGGCAGGTTCGATCCGGTCCTGAAGGAGCAGATCCTTGCAAAATGGCGGACCGATCTGGGAGGCGAGGGAGTCTTTATCCGAAGTTCCTCAAACGCCGAAGACATTCCGGATTTCAGCGGCGCAGGGCTCTATACCACCGTGCCGAACGTGACGGGCGAAGATGCGGTGATCGAAGCGGTCAAGACCGTATGGGCTTCGCTTTGGAACTTTGAGGCTTATGAGGCGCGCGAGCGGAATTTCATCACTCACAGTGGAACGTACATGGGTGTGCTCATCCAGGTCGGGGTGAATATGGATAGCAGCGGCGTTTTGATCACAAAAGATCCGTTCGACAGGGATAACAAAGAAGCGATCTATATAAGTGCGAAGCGAGGGCTCGGCATCAAGGTCGTTGAAGGTAAGAAGATCGCCGAGCAGATTCTCTTTTCAAAGAGATCGAATGCAGTGCAGGTTCTGACAAGGTCGGGTGAGGACACGCTCCTAACGTTCGACGAGAGCGGAGGCGTCAAGGAAGTTCCCATCACGGGCAGCAGGAATGTGCTCACGGATGCGGTGGCACGAAGGCTTGCGGACGCCGGCGCGGCGATCAAACGGGCGTTCGGTAATCGGCTTGAACAGGATATTGAGTGGGGTTACAAGGACGGCCAGATATTCATTCTTCAGTCACGGCCGTTCATAGAGAACTGAATCAAACGTAACGGGTCCGTAAGAGCTTTTTTCACAAAGGCGGCGGGCCCGTTTTGTGATTCGGCGCCGAAGGTAGATAATTAGGGTTTTCGGGAAACAAACATATGAAAAGAACTATCATTTTTGCGATGTTCGCCGCCCTTTTGGCGGCCTGTGGCGGTGCGGCACCCGTTGTTTCGAACCAGGCTTCGGAAAGCGGGCAAACTACGGGTCCTGGCGGCGATACGGAGACCGTTATCGCGCACTCGGCGGATCGCGGAGAGAAGCCTCCAGCCGGAAGCACGGAGCAGGGAAGCTCTGAAGGAAAGTCCGGATGGTCGAGGGGCGGGACTCCGATCGACACTTCCACATACGATAAGGACGTCAATTCGGCGGAAGCCAAACTCAAGGCGTCGCCCGCTTCCGAACAGGCGAAGAAAGAGCTTTCGCAGGCTTTTTACAAGCGGGCGGTGGCGCTTACCGAGGCGAGGCAGTATGCCTCCGCGCTTGGCGATTACAGGCGCGCGGTCAAGTACGACGCTTCAAACACGGATGCCAAGGACTGGATCGAGAAGATCATCGTGATCTACGACGGAATGAACAAGGCCTACCCGAAAGAAGGCGAAGAACCCGAACCGCTTGAATACAAAGCGGGCGATGTTTAAGAGATCACCGGACAAAACATAGCGCCGCCGCATTTTTGAGCGGGGTAGCAGCAATTCATTATGGCAAAGTCGGCAAACGACCTTAGAAAAGGCAATATCATCATCCTGGACGGAGCTCCCTGCAAAGTGATGGAGTTCTACTTTAACCAGCCCGGAAAAGGCGGCGCGATCGTTCAGACGCGCCTAAGGAATCTGGTCACCGGAAACTCGTTCGAACACCGTTTCCGCTCGACGGAGTCTGTCGAGAGGGCGATCCTCGACCAGCAGGAAATGGAATACCTGTATTCCGATGGCGAGATGCATCACTTCATGAACACCGAGACCTATGAACAGATCGCCATGAGCGACGAGGACCTCGGGGACGCCGCGAAATGGCTGATGCAGGGACTTAAGATCCAGGTTGAATTTTTTGAAGGAGCGCCGATCGGCGTGGAACTTCCGCAATCGCTCGAATTGACGATCACCGAGACGGAGCCGGTTCTGAAGGGCGCGACCGCCTCGAATTCCAACAAGCCGGCGACGCTGGAGAATGGTGTGACCTTATACGTGCCGCCCTATATGACCGAAGGTGAGCTCATACGCGTCAACCCGAGCGAAGAAAAATATCTGGAAAGGGTCAAGTAAAGGGGTTGACCGCCCATCTTTGACCCGGTAACTCCCTAACCTTAAATCTTGCCTGGTCGATCCGCCTTCGATGTTCAGACTATACAGCTTGCTCTACACGATCGCTTTTGCGGCGATGCTTCCGCTGTTCGTTCTGCGACGAGGAAAGTATTTTTCAGGCATTGCCGAGCGCTTCGGGAGGCTG
Source organism: Acidobacteriota bacterium (assembly GCA_024640445.1). Taxonomy (GTDB): domain Bacteria; phylum Acidobacteriota; class Blastocatellia; order Pyrinomonadales; family Pyrinomonadaceae; genus Aridibacter. The sequence goes on from JAHEEZ010000119.1 coordinate 5,891, forward strand.
CCCGAGTTTCAGAAGGACGGCCGGCCTGTTATCTGGATCCATTGCGTGTCGGTCGGTGAGGCGAACGCCGCCAGACCTCTTGTCAAAAGCCTCCGCGAAGAGTTTCCAGGATACCGGATCGTGATATCGACGGTCACGAGAACCGGACAGGAACTCTGCAAAGATATCTACGGCGAATCTGCCGATCTGATCTTCTACTTTCCTTACGACTGGAGATTTACCGTCCTTAGGACCTTGCGCGCGATTCGTCCGAATCTGGTCATCGTCATGGAAACGGAGATCTGGTTCAACTTCTTCAGGGAGACAAGAAGAAGGGGTATCACGCTCGCGATAGTCAACGGAAGGCTCTCCGAAGAAAGTTCGAGCAGATATCTATATATCCCGAAGACAATAAAACGTGTCCTCCGGCACGTGAGTATCGCGCTCGTTCAGACGCAAGCTGACGCCGATAGATTTCTTGAATTGGGGATCAACCCCAGACATCTGCTGGTTAGCGGGAATCTAAAGTTTGACCAGGAGATAGTCGATGACAGCGGCTCCAGGAGCTCCTACTTCCGCGAGAGATTCTCGATGGGAACGATCGCGCCGGTGATCTTGGCTGCGAGCACCCACAGGCCCGAGGAGCGCTTGCTTCTGGAAGCGTTTCGCCGCGTGCTAGCGTCGGAAGGCCTTTCGAAGGCGAAACTATTTATCGCACCCAGGCACCCGGAACGATTCGATGAAGTGGCGGAAAAGATCGCGTTGGAAGGACTCAGATGGACTCGAAGGACCTCGCCGCTTGGGGTCGAAGACGGGCAGGCCCAAATCGTTCTGCTCGATTCGATCGGAGAACTTCGTTCGGTCTATCCGATGGCTGACATAGTTTTCGTCGGCGGAAGCCTGATTCCGCACGGAGGCCAGAACATTCTGGAGCCGGCGATCGAAGGAAAGGCCGTTGTCACGGGCAGTTACCTCGCCAATTTCCAGGCTATTGCCGACGAATTCGCAAGACACGGAGCCTTCGTCCGCCTGGATGAGCTTTCAGAGGAGAGGATCCCCGACGCACTCGCGGAGCGATTTATCGAATTGCTTTCCGATCCCTCCAAACGCGAGGACCTCGGTGTGAAGGCGCAAAAGATAGTCTTCGAAAACCGGGGCGCTGTCGCGAAGACGATGGATGCGTTGAGGCCGGTCCTGGAGGTGAACCGGCGAAGCGCTTCCAGCAAGGCGGCGGCAGCACTCTCCGAATGACCTACCTCTTCTATTTCATCGCATTCCTGCAGCTCGTCTTCAGCTGGCGGTCGCTCGTCTCCGGATCCGCGTATCTGAACTTCTTCAGGTCCGAATTATCAGAGCAACCATCAGGATTGAAGCCGTTCGCAAGCGTAATTGTGCCCTGCAAAGGACTTGACCCGGGTCTGGAGATGAACCTTGCCGCAATGCTCGGGCAAGACTATCCGGATTACGAGGTGATATTCGCGCTCGAGGACGAGGCCGATGCTGCCGGACCGGTGATCTCCTCTCTCATGAGATCTTCGGACCGCAATTCCCGTGTCGTGATCGCCGGCGAAGCATCCGGATCGGGACAGAAGGTCCACAATCTGCTTGTCGCTTTGGATGACGTTGCCGATCGGACTGAAGTGCTGGTGTTCGCCGATTCCGACGCTCGCCCGTCACCCGAATGGCTTGGCAGCCTGGTTTCCGCCGCTCCTGAAGGATCCGGATGCGCTTCCGGATACAGATGGTTCTTCGCCGATAAAGGCGGACTTGCAACGCAGCTTCGTTCGGTCTGGAACGCTTCGATCGCATCGGCTCTGGGGCCGGATCAGAAAAACAATTTCAGCTGGGGAGGCTCGACGGCGATCCGCAGGGACGTCTTCGAATCCGCAGGCGTGCGCAATGCCTGGCGGGGCGCGCTTTCGGACGATTTCGCCTTGACGAGCGCGGTCAAGGCAGCTGGCGGCGGCGTACGGTTCGTCCCGGCATGTCTCACTGCGACGGTTGAAGACTGCACGTTCCGGGAATTGCTGGAGTTCACGACGCGGCAGATGAAGATCACGAGGGTCTATTCCAAAGCACACTGGCTGATCTCTTTCGTCGGTGCCGGGCTATGGTCGATCTCCATCGCGCTCGCCTTCTACATTGTCGCTTCAGCCGGATCACACGCCTATTTGGCGCTCACTTTCCTGGCATTGGTGTTCGCTGCGGGAACGGCCAAATCGTGGTTGCGGTTGAAAGCGGTGCGGCTGGCGCTTCCCGGGCAAAGAGACAGGCTTAAGGCCCAGACATTTTGGCAGATGACGCTCTGGGCGATCACCCCTTTCCTGTTCCTTTTTAACGACGTGGTCTCGATGTTCTCAAACCGAATCGTTTGGCGGGGCATTGAATATGAACTAGAATCACCGGAACATACCCGTGTGGTATCAAGAAATGGATAAACGCACTATTGGTTTTCTGGTCTTCTTCGCTGCGATCTTCGCTGCGCGGTTTATTAATGAACGGGCTCTCAAGAAACTGAGCGAGGCCGAGGCCGCGAGGCTCCTCCAGGGTTTTTCGAGATTTCGTATGTACAGTCTTGGTGCCGTGATCGGGATCGTAGCCATGTTTTTCGCCTATTCGAATCTTTATCCCGGTTCCACTTTCAGGGTGGCGCAGCTGTTCATGGGCGTTCTTGTCGCTTTCCTGATCTCAACCGGCGTCGCTGCGTATCTGAAGCTCAAGAAGATGCAGATGCCGGATAGCTACGTGAACAGTTTCTTGCTCGCCTCCTTTGTGAAGTATGCCGGAGTGTTCATCTTCTTCGGCCTGTCTATCGCAAAATACAGTTAATGATAGGAAAGGTGTCACAACTCGCGGACCTGATCCGGTCGACCCGGCGTGAAAAAAAGCTGGGAACGGTTATCTTTTTTGTGACCTCTCGCTGCAATGCCGCGTGCGAGACCTGTTTCTACCACGAGGAACTGAACCAGAAGGGCGACCTGACGTTTGAGCAGATCGAGAAGATGAGCAGCACCATGCCTCAGATCACCGATCTTTGGCTTTCAGGGGGAGAACCGACCCTTCGCAAGGATGTGGGAAAGATAATTGAACTTTTCCACCGGAACAACGGTATTCGGCGCCTGATCATTCCGACCAATGGACTGATTAAAGACCGCGTTTACGCCGTAGTTGAAGATGCGCTTTCAAATAACCCTGGGATCGGGGAGCTCTACCTGAACGTTGCTCTCGACGGCTATGGAGAAACACACGACCGAATCCGCGGCGTACCGGGAAACTGGGCGAAGACGCTTGCAACGATCGAGTATCTTTATCCGCTAAAAGAGCGGTTTCGCGATCGATTTCGGCTGAATGTCAACACGGTCGTGTGCGCCGAAAATTACACCGAGATGGGGCTTCTGTCGGAATTCCTGTGGGACAACTACACGTTGGACGGACAGTACTTCAATATAATCCGCGGCGAAACAAAGGCCGGAGAGGAGATCAAAGAGGTGCCTTCGCAGGCTTTGACCGCTATCTACCGCCAAGCCGCAGATCTTACCTCGAGGTACGCGAAAAGAATGTTTGCCGAAGACGATTCTCAGAGGCGTTTTATCAAGTCCGTTGCGTACATCGGCACCATAATGACCCATTACCGCCACCAGCATTCGAACTTCGGTTCGCCGACGGAATGGAGCTTTCCTTGCACTGCCGGTGAAACAATTGCCGTGGTTGATTACAATGGCGACGTTAGGGCCTGCGAACTCCTTGGAAAGTTTGCCACACTCGCGGATTTTGAATATGATTTTGCCGAACTCTGGAGTTCCAGTTCAAGGCGGGCAGAGTTGACAAAGATCGACGGCGGAAAGGCGTGTTGGTGCACGCACGTGTGTTTCATACACAGCTCGCTTCAGCACTCCAGGAAAGGTCTCCTGGTCGACGTTCCCAAGAACTACCTGACCATGCGGAGTTGGAAATGATCAAAAGTCTTTTGGACGACGAAGAGAACCAGGAAGAAGAGGAGAAGCCGCGTTCCCTGTTCTTTGGAAAGGCCAGGGAATCCGATGCGATCCTGGGCATCAACCTGTCCTTGACGGCGGATGAGGAACATTCGCTCCCGGGAGAGACTGAAGATGAGATCAAGACGGCGATAGAGGACGGTCTGCCGCCCGTTGCAGTGTCCGCCGAACCGAACATTGGCATGCGGCCGGTGGAATCATCCGACCCGGAGGAATCCGAACGCTCACTGCATGAACATAGGGCCAACGAGCTTGAACAGATGCTCGCTGAGATCGAACAGGAGTTGGAAATCGAACGCCATTCGCTGCGGGTCGCTGAGATGCGTGGCGGCCCCG
>JAHEEZ010000360.1 GCA_024640445.1 Acidobacteriota bacterium
CGAAGAAAATCAGGTGCAGCGCGAACAACCGAAACATGATCCTTCGATGAGCCTTACGTACCGTGAAAGAGAGGTGGTTAAACTGCTTTGCGCAGGAAAGAAGACCAAGGATATAGCGAGTGACCTGTTTATTGCCGAAAACACCGTACGCCATCATTTAACTTCGGTGTTCAGTAAACTTGAGATAAAGGGCCGTCTGGAACTCGTGATTTATGCTTTCAAGAACGGTTTGGCAAAGCTCCCGAAAGGGAATGGATCAAAAAAGGCGAACGGTTCGACGAACGGAAGCGGCGCAACTACAGGGAATGGACGTTCAAAGAACTACTCCCAGGCGCTCAATGCGTGAGACTCGTCCTGACCGGGATAATTGGGAGATTGGCGATCGCCAGTTGCGAACTTAATGATTTCACTTGATGAAGGGACCATGTATTAGCGAGTCCCTTTGAGCTGTTTTCGCAACTAGAGTTTGGATATTATCGGGCGAGACCGGTTTGTTTTCGGTAGCGTCCCAAACAATTAGAAGCTGCCTGGTTTCAGGTTTCCCTACGGGGTTTTTATGTTCGGTATCGTTCCAGACATGTACGGTGAGGTGTGAAATGAATAATCAAGAGAAGAAACTGGCCGAGAATCAAAAGAAGAGGCAGCAGAAACTAAACAGAAAACGAAAGAAGAAGAATGCACTGATCATGTGTCACGACGGAAAGGAATACTGGACAACACAGATGGAATTCTGGCAGTGGGTGAGAACAGGAGTTGTCGTAAAACTTAGCGACGGCCCGCTCAAAGGCAAATTCGTAAGTCGAAATGAAGAATACAACGTGGTTATCAGCAATACAGTCTTGAACATAAAGTGCCCCAACCATTTACGGGAAGCATTGGACATCCGTCGCAGGGCGCTTCGTTAGGGGGTAGTAGATATATGTTACCCAGAATGATGTTGAAAATGAGGATAGAGAATCATGCGATCTGGAGCATCAGATTCTTGCTGTTTTTGATCACTGTCTCGTTGTGCTGGACCGTTGCGAGCGGCCAATCAACTGACGCGGCGGCTTGGAACGGTAACTACAAGATCGGTCCGGGCGACGTTATTGATGTGATAGTAAGCAAGAATGAAATACTTTCAAGATCGGGGTTGCGCGTAAGCAATCTTGGGACAGTACAGCTGGCGATGATGGATACCGAGATGCAGGCCGCTTGTCTGACTGAGAAGCAGCTAGCTGACCGGGTCAAGGAAGAGTACCGGAAATACATGGTCGAGCCTTTCGTGAACGTGGCTGTCAAGGAATTCAACTCCAGTCCTGTCGCGGTAATCGGTGCGGTGAACTCTCCGGGTAGATTTCAGATGCAGCGGTCGATACAACTTGCAGAATTGCTTACCTATGTTAATGGCGTCAGTGATAAAGCGGGACGAACGGTAGAAATACTTCGCGATTCCGGCCGTCCGCGTTGTGACGGCCCAAGACTGTTCATTCCGGAAGCTGGAGAGGACGAACTTATCTCTGTCGATATTGTGTCTGCGTTCAGGGGCGATGGCTCTGCGAACCCTGTGATCCTTCCTGGCGACATCGTCCGTGTATCTGATAATTCTCAGCTTACTGCATACATACAAGGGAATGTTGCGGCAAGTATAGCGATCGTCCTAAGAGAGCCGGTCACAATAACTCAGGCGATTGCGATGGCTGGCGGGCCTTCCAGCGGTGCTCAGCTGGACAAGGTAACCATAAGGAGACAAATACCCGGCACCGTAAACCGCGAGGAAATGCTTACCAATGTGAAGGAGATCATTCAGGGAAAACGGGACGATATCCTGATTCAACCGTACGACATCATTGAAGTTCCTGGGCCAAAAGGTGCGAAGAAGTTCTTTGGAGAACTTTATAAGACGCTCGTTCCGTCACTTGTGCAGTTGCCGCTCAGGACTATACCTGTTTATTGATAATGCAAAAGAACAATCAACTTGCACTAAGACCGAAGTCAGAGGACCGAGAATCGATCATTCTCGCCGAATCAGATGGTGATTATCTGGATTCTGGCTACTACAGGGGTGCTCCCGAGCCCTCTGAGAGGCAGCAGTTACTCGCCGTGCTTGGTATCTTGCGCAAGCATTGGTTAATGATCGTTTCAGTGACTTTGGTTGGAACTGCGGCCGCGACGGTCTATGTCGCTCAAGAGCCGGACTACTATACCGCGTCCGTAAGAATCCAGGTGAACAATGAGGTAAATCCGGCGGTAGGAGGGAATTCTCCAAGTTCGGTAATCCTCAGTGCTGGAAATGATCCTGTATATTTTGGCACCCAGCTTCAGATCCTGGAGGGCCCGGGACTGCTCAGGCGGGTGGTGAAGTCAATGGATCTTGAGAACAACAGGTCGTTCCTAAGGCCGGGCAAAGGTGAGGCAACCGGTGTTTGGCAAAATGTCTTGAGAATGTTCGGACTCTCCAAGCCAAATGCGGTCCCTAAGACAGCGGCCGATTATTTGGCCGTCAAAGAAGACCTCCAACTTAAGGACGATTCAACTGGCGATCTAAGTGGTGAATCTGCGAAGCTTGCGCCGTATGTCTCGGCTATAAAAGGGAATCTCGATGTAGAACCCGTGAGAGATAACCGAACCGCGGCAAAAGAAACCCGCTTGATCCAGGTTGGGTACACGCATTCTAATCCGGAAGTGGCGGCGAAACTGGTAAATACCCTTGCCGACACATATGTCCTTCAAAATTTGGAGCAAAAGGTGCAATCCAATTCCTCAGCCGGGGAATTTCTAAAGAAGAGAGTCGCGGAACTGCAGTCTCAGATAAGATCGGGTGAAGAGAACTTGATCCGGTACTCGCGAAACAATGAAATACTCTCTCTTGATTCGAACCAAAATACGGTTGTACAACGCCTTGGTGACTTAAATTCCAAATTAAGTCAGGCCGAG
>JAHEEZ010000003.1 GCA_024640445.1 Acidobacteriota bacterium
GTAAACGGGCGGGCTAAACGTTCAAGCTGACCCACCCGTAAACGGGCGGGCTAAACGGTGTGCGAACTACTGAGCCCCGCCCGGAGGGGCCTTTCTGGGGATCTTGCCGTCCATCATCGCCGTCTGGTAAACGAAGGCCGCCATTATGACTGCATTCCGTTTTAGGTCTTCAGGCTGAAGACGGTCGTAGTTGTCCTGGTTAGAGTGGTGCGTGCGTGTCGAATACTCGATCGGGTCCTGTATGAACTGGAATCCCGGAAGTCCGATGCCGTCAAAAGAAAGGTGGTCCGTACCGCCTGTGTTTTCGAGCGTCAGCGTGGAGACTCCCCATTCGCCGAACGGCTGCATCCACTGCCTGAATATGGGTGCGACCTCGGAATTGCCCTGCAGGTAAACCCCTCGGAACTGTCCGGTGCCGTTGTCCATGTTGTAGTACGCGGAGAATCTGTTGTAATCCGGCTGGGTGACCAGCTTGCCTCCGCTTCCGCCGCCGAGCAGTCTCGCGAGACGTCCTCCGCCTCCCTCGACAGCGCCGAAGTGCTGTTTAACGTACGCTTGTGATCCGTTCAGCCCCTGCTCCTCACCGCTCCAAAGTCCTACGCGGATCGTTCTGCGCGGCTTGAGGCCGGTTGCCATCAATATGCGGACCGCTTCCATTGCAACGGCACATCCGGCTCCGTTGTCTGTAGCGCCCCCGGCGGAATGCCACGAATCGAGGTGGCCGCCGAGCATCACGATCTCGTCCTTGAGGGTCGGGTCTGTACCCGGGATCTCAGCGACCGTGTTGTAGCCCATCAGGTCGTCGTCGTAGTAACGCGTCTTGATATTGACGGTCATCGTCACATCAGTGCCGGTGTCCATCATCCTGACGATCCGGTTGTAATCTTCTGTCGCCATCGTCATCTGCGGCAGCATATGCGATTCGGCTTCCTTCGACCACGCGCTCAGTCGTCCGCCGAAAATGTCCTCGATCGACTTCGGTGGGTCCCCTGCTACAGCAGCCCCCGAAACGAATACTGTTCCGCCGCTGCCGTTGGAGCTATTGTCCACCATGACCGCCGCGCCTTCATCGATAAGCATGTTCATCGCTTGCGCTTGAAGGGCGCGCTGTTTCATAAATTCCTGGAACTGCGGCGAGTTCGGGTCAAATCTGTTGCCGCCGCCCCTGCGCGGAGCTAAGGCCGGATCAGGAGCATCTGCCATCTTAAGGAGGTCCTCGGCGGTGAAGCGCTTGCCCATCCCGTCAAAGTCCGCCTTGATCTCCCTTTCATTCCCGACAAATACGATCGCGCCTTTCAGCTTGCCTTTGTATTTTGCCAGGTCTTCTTCGGTCTTGACGTCCATCTTGATGACCGGTCCGGTGACCGCTCCGTCGGTGGACGGCGACCACGCCTTGGGATATGCGATAACGGGCTGTCCCTGTGGTTCAGTGATCTGAGCCGAGAACTCTTCAAGTGACCAACCTCTCCCCCACGGGCCCCAAGCCTCGAGCTTGGCGTTCTTCAATCCCCACGAAGCCATCGTATCGCGGGTCCACTCGTTCGCCCTCTTCATGTTCGGCGAATTGGTCAATCTTCCGCCGATGACATCAGCGAGGTAACTCATGGTCTTCATCACCTGTGAATTCTCGCCGGTTCCTTCAGCTTTGATCTTGTCAATTACTTCTTGCGGCGCTTCATAGATCTCCACTTTTGGCGTGCGTGCAAACACAGCCATGGGAAGGATCAGGGCGTAAAGCATAAACGCCGCCGTGATCTTACGTCGTAGCATATTTATTTCTCCTGAAATTTCTTTTTCTAAGGGATGTTTTCGTTCCGTTTATACCACAGATGATGTTCAAAAGTTTCAAGATTGTCCCGACAACGGGACAGACGCGCCTGTAGGACAGTCAAATAAACAAAGGGACATTCAGGTTCGCCAGGTAAGCGTATAAGCGGGCGGGACGTTCTTGACTATGAGGGAGCTTCTCTCCGAAACACCGTATCTGTTGCGCATAAACTCCCTCAGCTTTATCGCCGAGGGGAGGTAGAAGCCATGCGCGTATTGATAAGTTCGGAACACGCAGCCTTGTTCCATGAACTTCTCGATCTCGCCGTAGATCTTCTGGTTGACTTCATTCGGAAGTGAGACGAACGGAAGGCTGCAGATTACGAAGCCGACCTTGCCCAGCTTTGAACGCCTGTGGAGCGCGTGCGCGTTGCAGGCGTCTCCGCGGACGAACTTCAGATCAGGGTATTTCCCCCGAATGCAAGATACGAGCTTCCTGTCGAGTTCGATCCCAAGATAACAGTCTTCTCCGGAAAGCGTCTTCTGGATATATTTTGTAAGGGCGCCGGTGCCGACCCCGAGTTCAAGAATTATCGAATCCTTGTCCGGAACAATGCCGTCCATCATTCTCTGAGACAGTTCGGGTGAACTGGGCGCGATAGAACCGACGCCAAGCGGATTCTTCAGGAATGCCTGCAGGAATTCGAGGTTATCGTTCATAAATTAGGATCTGAGGGCTCCCGAAAGAGATCGCCCGGATCCAGTTCGCCTTAATCGACGGTTCAGCCTGCAGGACTCGTGGCTTCAATTTCTTTCTCGCTGGTTTCGGGCTGGTCTTCAACCGCGATCTTATAATCACATTCTTCGTTTTGGCAATATCGAACCGTGCCGTCACGCTTGGTGGTCTTCTCGAGTACGAAATGGGCGCCGCAATCCGGGCATTCCTCCTGGATAGGTTTGTTCCAGAAAACCACGTCGCAGTCCGGATACTCGCTGCAGCCATAAAAGACTTTGCCGCGCCTGGATTTCTTGACGACGATGTCTCCCTTGCATTCTTCGCGGGTGCAGGCCATCCCGATCTTTTCCTGCTTTACGTATTTACATTCCGGGTAGTTCGAACAAGCCACGAATTCACCGAACCTGCCTGTTCTGCGGACAAGGTTTGCCCCGTCTTTCGGACACGTTTCGTCAAGTTCGACCGGCGGCGGCGCGGGCTTCTCGTCGCCCTTCGCGATCTTGCGAATGTTCTTGCATTCGGGATAACCGGTGCATCCGTAAAAAGCGCCGAAGCGACCGCGCTTCAGGCTCATCTCTTTGCCGCAAAGTTCGCACGGTTCGACCTCGGGCTCGCTTTCCGAATCGCCGTCGCCTTCGGCCTTGTCACGCTTGCTTGCCACCTCGCGGGTGTTCTTGCATTCGGGATAATTCTCACAGGCCAGGAACTGTCCGTAGCGCCCAAACTTGATTACCATTCCGGATCCGCATTTCTCGCAGACCTCGTCGGTAGGGATAGCCTGGCGCTTTTTGCCCTTTATGTTCTCTTCAGCCTTCTGCAGGTCGACGGTGAAGCGCTCATAGAACCCTTTAATAGCTTCCCGCCAGTTGAGTTTGCCGTCTTCGATCTCGTCGAGCCGGTCTTCCATCCGCGCCGTGTAGTCGGTATTGAAAAGGTCGTCGAAGCTCTCGACCAGCAGGTCATTCACTGTCATGCCGAGTGCCGTCGGATGAAATCTGCCTTCTATCTTTTCAACGTACTCGCGCGTCTGGATGGTCGTCATTATCGAAGCATAAGTCGATGGTCGCCCTATGCCGAGTTCTTCCAGCACCTTAACCAGAGTCGCTTCCGAATATCGCGGAGGCGGTTCCGTGAAGTGCTGGTTCGAATTGATCCCTTCCAGCTTCAATTGGTCGCCTTCCTTAACGTCCGGAAGGGTGCGTCCCTGGTCATCGTCATCGTCTCTCTTGTCAGTCGCGCCGCGGGCTTCTTCATAAACACGAAGGAAACCGTCGAACTTGAGTATCGAACCTGTCGAGCGGAATGTGAACCGTCCGGCTTTGATGTCGATCGTTGTCTGGTCGAACAGTGCGGGAGACATTTGGGACGCTACGAACCTCTGCCAAATCAGCGTGTAAAGCTTTAGTTCGTCAGGCGCAAGATATTTCTTGATCGAATCCGGCGTGAAGCTCACGTCGGTCGGCCTGATCGCTTCGTGGGCGTCCTGTGCGTCCTTTTTCGATTTGAAGTGCCGAGGCTTTTCCGGGAGGTACCCTGGTCCGTATTCTTTGTCGACAAATGATCTTGCTCCGGCGAGGGCATCATCCGAAACTCTCGTCGAATCGGTTCTCATGTAGGTGATCAATCCGACCGCGCCTTCGCTTCCTATCTCTTTGCCTTCGTAAAGCCTCTGCGCGACCGTCATCGTCTTCTTCACTGAGAAGCCGTACCGGCGGGCCGCGTCCTGCTGGAGTTTTGAGGTGATGAAAGGAGGCGTCGGATTCCGTTTCCGTTCCTTCCGTACGACCTCGTCCACAGTGAAAGATTCCTTGCCTGCCTCTTCGACTATCGCTTTCGCTTCGTCCTCGGACTTTATGTGGACCTCGGACTTTTTCAGGTCCTTGTCGAATGCTCCGAGTTTGACTGTCTTGTCCTCGATCTTCCTCAGTTTCGAATCGAATTGCGGAGGAAGCGCGGCGGCGAGATTTGCGACGATCGACCAATACTCTGTCCGTTTGAATGCCTCGATTTCCCGCTCACGTTCAACGACAAGCCTGACTGCGACCGTTTGAACGCGCCCTGCGGACAGACGACCGCCGATAGTTTTCCAGAGAATGGGAGAGACCTTGTAGCCGACCAGCCTGTCAAGCACTCTGCGAGCCTGTTGGGCATCGACCAGATTGTGATCAACCTCTTTTGGGCTCTTGAACGCTTCTTCGACAGCTTTCTTGGTGATCTCGTTGAACATCACCCTGTAAACGGCCTTCTTGGAATTCTTCGGGACCAGTTCTTCGGCCAGATGCTGACAGATCGCCTCGCCTTCCCGGTCAGGGTCAGCCGCGAGGTAAACGGCTTCGGAGACCTTTGCGGCCTTCTTCAGTTCCGAGACGGTCTTCTTGTTGTTCCGCTTCTTGGTGTCGGGTATCACGACATATGTCGGTTCGAAGTCGTTGTCGACGTCGACGCCCAGTTCTTTCGAAGGCAGGTCCTTGATGTGGCCGATAGATGCCATCACCTTGTAGTCCGCGCCAAGATATTTATTGATCGTCTTCGCCTTTGCAGGCGACTCGACGATGACTAGGTTCTTACTCATTATTTAAGAGGTCTCACTTACAGACAGAAAAATGCCAGACGCCATGAGTCTGACATTTAAGAAGGAAAGACTCGGATTGTCAAACTTCTTCAACTTAACTCATCACGCCCTACAACACCAAACCCGGTTACCAACGTTGACCTTTTGATGCGCGCCGGTCGCCCCTTCGTCCTACACCTCTCCCGGTTCAGTGCCGCCTGGCGTAATTGTCGCCCGGGAGCGCGAGTATCAGATCTTTCAGGTCCAGGCCGACGAGCGCGGTGTTCAGTTCCCCGAACGACAGGCCGGTCTGCTCGAGAAGATCGTCCTTGTGAAGGTGGGCGTCCGGTTTGAGGACCGCGTACACTTTCTTTTCAGCTCCCGAAAGCCCTGGAGGCAGGCGTGGACTTTCGGGCGCGCCAGGCGCTTTGTCTCCGGGAGGAAGGATTGAGGCTGCTATTTCGTCGGGAAGTTCCGTGACCACATCCTGCCAGTGCTGGACCAGCTTTGCGCCCGACTTGATCAGATAGTTTGTGCCGAAGGAGTTCCTGGATGTGATGTTCCCGGGCACGGCAAAAACCTCTCGGTCCTGCTCCATCGCCAGCCGGGCGGTGATCAGAGAACCGCTTCGCTCGGATGCCTCTACAACTACGGCACCAAGGCTCAGTCCTGAGATTATCCTGTTCCGGTACGGGAAATTGTCTCTCAACGGAGGTGTGCCGAGAGGGAACTGAGTGACGATTGCGCCGCCTGCGTCAAGTATCTCGTCGAACAGCCTGCGGTTTTCGGCGGGGTACACGTCATCCAGGCCTGTGCCCATGACCGCGACAGTCCTGCCTCCGGCCCTGGCCGCGGCGCGGTGAGCGGCTGTGTCGATCCCGCGTGCGAAACCCGACACTATGCAGAGACCCTGTTCGGCAAGGTCCCGTGCAAGCATCGAGCAGGCGTTCCTTCCGTATGTCGTGCACCGGCGCGATCCTATTACGGCGACGCAGGGCATTTCCAGGCAGGTCCGCCAGTCGCCAGTCACATATAGGGTGATGGGCGGATCATGTATTTCACGGAGATACTGGGGATACACACCGTCGTCGAGGATCAGTATGTCGCCTCCGATCCTCCGTACGCGATCAAGCTCTTCCTCTGCCCGGTCATGAAACCGTTTGGCGAGTATGCTGCGGAGAGTATCGGGAGGCAGGCGAAGTTCTTCCAGCTCGGTCCGGAGCGCGTGAAAAACGCGCTCGGGCGAGCCGAATCGTTCAAGTAATTGTGTGGCTTTTCGGGGTCCTATCCCCGGTGTCATGTTCAGGGAGATCCATTCTTTCATTGTCAGCTCCGCGCCTTTTGGTAAGGTATGGCGCCGAAGCGGCATCTCGTTGGCGGAGGCGTGTGGGAATCGAACCCACCTGAGCTTACTCTCGCAATCTCACAGACGGTTTTGAAGACCGCGCCGTTCACCAGAACGGATTCGCCTCCCGAAAAGAGAACTTCGGCTGACTTTTGAGGTTTTCGGCTGCGGGAACGATCTTGCCGAAATCCGGGCACTGTGGGCCGGCTCCGGTCTGTCCCGGGGAAGCCGGTTCGAAGAACTTGAAAGGTTGATCCCTCCCGATAAAACTACGCTCAGGGATGAATTTCTGTCAAGTTTCGGCAGCTTCGGAAGGGCGCGTCTTCTTAGCCCGAAAGTGCCGTTTTCAGCACCCCAAACCTCGCTTGACCGTCCAAAATGGGCATGATATTCTTTCTTCTTTTGTAGTGACGCTACAATTTTGCCGCGGCTTGGTATGGCGGCTCATTTCTTTATAGAGAGTGTTTAGAAGGTATGGTCTTGCTTGCTTTTGCTGAACAGGTTCAACTGCTTCCCGATCTCACGGTGTTTCTTCATGTAGGAATGATCCTCGCAATGATCTGGTTTCTGAACCGCACGTTCTTTAAGCCGATCAACAGGATACTTGAAGCCAGGGACCGTAACCGGGGAGGCCACAAAGGCGAAGCCCAGGGAATTCTCAGCGAAGTGGCCGAGAAAGACGCGGCGTACAGCGCGGGGCTTCTTGATGCGAGGAACGAAGGTTACGAGCTGATCGAAAAGGAAAGGACCGCCGCGATCGATCACAAGGCGGCCGAAGTCGCCGCAGTGAAGAAAGAGGTTGCCGAATACCTGGAAAATGGCCTGGGCGAACTGGACAGGCAGACGTCGGAGGCCGAAGCGGATATCAGGGAAGAGGCGGAGAAGATGGCTGACAAGATCAGCGCCAATATCCTCCGCGCCGCCTGATAACGTAAATACAATATCTAGAACAATATTTTAGTTCCCGCCGGATAGGCGCACCCGCCGTATCCGGACTGCCGTTAGTATGCTAGCTTTTATCTTTAACTTCCTGATCATTCTTGCTGAAGGTTCCGCCTCCGCAGAGAAAGGCGGCTGGCTTGATGCTTGGAACAGGAACGTGGATCCGTACATGAACTACCCGGGCTTTGAGGCCTGGCGGTTCCTCAACCTCATCATTTTCTTCGGTATTCTCGCCTACATTCTAAAGAGGCCGCTTAGCGAGGCATACAAGGCGAAACGCGAAGCGATCCGGGCTGATCTTATAAGGGCGGAAGAAGAGCGAAAGGCCGCGATCGTAAAGCTTGCTGAAGCTGAAGCAAGGCTCGCCGGGCTGGATGCGGAAAAAGCGCGTCTTGTAGAGCACGCCAAATCTGAAGCAGTGGCCGAAAAAGAGAGGATCGCAGAGGAGATCCTGAACGACGTGCGAAGGCTTCGCGAACAGGCCGAGAACGAGATCGACCGCAAATCGCAGCAGGTCCGGGTCAGGCTTCGCAGGTATTCGGCGGAAGAAAGCATAAGGCTGGCTGAAGAGAAGATCAGGAGCGCGATGAACTCGGAAGTGGATTCAAAGCTCGTCAAAGCGAACATTCAGACGATCGGAGGTATGAAATAGATGAGCGTCGAGACCATAGCACGCCGCTATTCCAGCGCCCTGGCCGATGTCGTGATGCAATCAGGCAATGTCGACACCGTAGCCGCCGAGTTGAAGGACTGGGAGTCGATGATCGTCGGGAACCAGAATCTTCACACAGCATTCAGCAACCCTGCTATTGCGCACATGGCGAAAGAGAGGCTCCTTGATCAGTTGATCGCGCGATCGAACCCTTCGAAAACAACCGCGAACTTCCTGAAGGTGCTCCTGCGAAACTCCAGGCTCACCGAGCTGCCTCAAATAAACGAAAGATTTACCGCCGTCATCGACGAACGGCGCGGCGTGACATCCGCGAGCGTGACATCCGCGCGCGAACTCACCGAAGCGGAAAAGGCCGATCTGAAGGCCAATCTTCAGAAGATGACCGGAATGGAGGTCAATCTTCAGTTTGAAATTGATCAGAATGTTATTGGCGGGGCGGTAACGCGACTTGGGTCCACCGTTTACGACGGCTCCGTGAAAACTCAATTGGAAATACTTAAGCAACAGATGATCGATTCGTAGCCGCGAATGTCGGACCTTGACGGGTCCGGCCGGCGGGTGCGGACGGAATTTAAGAATATGGAAGCAATCAAGGCCAACGAGATAAACGAGATTATCCGGGCACAGATCGAGAATTTTGACGCGAGCATGACCGTTGACGAAGTAGGAACGGTCATCAAGATCGGCGACGGAATAGCCGAGATTTACGGACTTGAAAAGGTCATGGCCGGTGAGCTGCTGGAATTTGACCACGGTGTTCGCGGCCTGGCGCTCAACCTCGAAGAGGACAAGGTCGGAGCCGTTCTGTTCGGCGATTTCCAAAAGATCAAAGAGGGCGACGAAGCAAAACGCACTAAGAAGATCATGAGCGTTCCTGCCGGCGACGCACTTGTCGGCCGCGTTGTGGACGCGCTTGGAAATCCGATCGACGGCAAGGGCGAGATCGTCACTGACACTTACAATCCGGTTGAGCGCATCGCGCCGGGCATCATCGACAGACAGCCGGTTAAAGAACCGCTCCAGACGGGTCTCAAGGCGATCGACTCCATGGTTCCCATCGGCCGCGGTCAGCGTGAGCTGATCATCGGCGACCGCCAGACCGGTAAGACCGCAGTCGCGATCGACACGATCATCAACCAGAAAGGCAAGGACGTGATCTGTGTCTACGTCGCCATCGGACAAAAGCGCTCGACGGTCGCTCAGGTAGTTGAGAAGCTCAAGGAATTTGGCGCGATGGATTACACGATCGTCGTCGCCGCAACCGCTTCTGATCCCGCGGCCATGCAATACCTGGCGCCGTATACCGGCGTCGCAATGGGCGAATACTTCCGCGATAACGGCCGCCACGCTTTGACGATCTACGACGATCTTTCGAAACAGGCTGCTGCGTATCGCGAGATCTCGCTTCTGCTCAGAAGGCCTCCGGGCCGCGAGGCCTATCCCGGCGACGTGTTCTATCTTCACTCAAGGCTTCTTGAAAGGGCTGCGAAGATGGCCGATGCGCGCGGCGGCGGATCGCTGACCTCGCTTCCGATCATCGAGACCCAGGCAGGCGACATCTCGGCATATATTCCGACTAACGTGATTTCAATTACCGACGGACAGATCTTCCTTGAGGCCGACCTGTTCAACTCAGGTATTCGCCCCGCCATTAACGTTGGTAACTCGGTTTCCCGTGTAGGCGGCGCGGCGCAGGTCAAGGCGATGAAACAGGTCGCCGGAACGCTCAGGATCGACCTTGCACAGTACCGCGAACTGGCGGCGTTTGCTCAGTTCGGATCGGATCTCGACAAATCGACCCAGGCTCAGCTTGAACGCGGCAAGAGGCTGACCGAGATCCTCAAGCAGGGCCAGTACAGGCCGATGGAGGTCGAGAACCAGGTTCTTATCATATGGACGGCGACTAACGGCTTCGTCGATGACGTTGCGGTCGAAGACCTCGGCCAGTTCGAACGCGAGCTGTTCGAGTTCATGGAAAACTCCGCTCCCGCCGTTATGCAGACCCTGCGCGAAAAGAAGGCGGTTGATGACGATCTTAAGGCAAGCCTGAAAGAGGCGCTTGAAGATTTCAAGGCGACCCGATGGAGCAAGGCTGAGGCTGCTGAAGAGATAGCAGAGGCCGCAGAAGAAACCACGGAGGCCGAGACCGAGTCGGCATCGGCAAAGGCATAGTTCCGAAAGGTCCGAACGAAAAATGGCAAGCTTACTGGACATGAGAAGACGGATCAAATCCGTCAAGAATACTCAGCAGATCACGAAAGCGATGAAGATGGTCGCGGCTGCGAAGCTGAAGCGAGCACAGGACCGTGTGACCGCGGCGAGACCTTATGCTGTGAAGATGAGCGAGGTGCTTGGCGGACTTAGCGCGAAGCTCGCGAACGACTTTACGCATCCGCTACTGAATGAAAGGGGGGATTCAAAATACCTGATCGTTCTGGTCTCAGCCGACAAGGGTCTTTGCGGAGGTTTCAATGCGAACCTGATGAAAGCCGCGCAGAACTTCATCGCCGGGCATGAGGGCCGCGGAATATCGATGGTGCCGGTGGGCAGAAAGGCGAGGGATTTCTTCCGCCGCCGCCACATGACCTTCGTAGAGGAGTACGTTGGCCTGACCGGCAGCGGGCAGGCGTCCGTTTCTGACGCCCGCGAGATCTCGGAGAAGATAATCAGCACGTTCGTCGAGGACGAGTCTATCGACAAGGTGTTCCTCATTTTCACCGAGTTCAAGACCGTCATATCCCAGGACGTTCGCGTCGAACAGTTGCTTCCCATCCCGGATACCGCGGAAGAGAGCGGTGATGCCGCCGAGGCCGAGTACATCTACGAACAACCGCCAACTGAGATCTTCGGCAAGCTGCTTCCGAAGCAGGTAGAGACGCAGGTTTTCAGGGCGATGCTGGAGTCGGTAGCTTCCGAGCAGGGCGCTCGGATGACCGCTATGGACTCCGCGTCAAAGAACGCCGGCGAGTTGATCGACAGCCTGACACTCAATATGAACCGCATCCGTCAGGCGGATATTACCCGTGAGATCATCGAGGTTGTCTCCGGCGCCGCGGCGCTCTAAAGATAGTACTGAGAGGTGAGGACTGAGAAGAATCAGACCCGCCCCTCGCAATCAAATTCCGACCCCGCCCGGGCAATTCGTCCGGTGCGGGGTTTTCAATGCTAAAAAGAGCAATGTTCTCGCTGACTGAAGGATCCGTTCAATACTGGACCCCCGGATATCAAGTGCCATCATCGGCCGCTTTTCTTCAATGTCCTTGCCTGAGTTCGACGCAATGAAAATTGTTTGAATTAGTCTTCGATTTCAGATATATTCGGCTTGCCTTTTCTTTAAGTACTTAACTTTCAGGAAGATATTGGAGGAACAGATGGAAATTCTCGGTTTTTTGGGTATCGGTTTGGGCGCCTTGCTATTCTTGATCGGCTGGATCTGGCTTATCGTTATCGGTTTCAAGGAAGGCGGACCTCTTTGGGGAATACTGATCATCTTTTTCAGCTGGCTCGCCGGCATCATTTTCTGCTTTATGAAGAAGACCGGTTGGATACCGCTCGCCCTTATGCTGGTCGGTATTTTCTTTTACGCCGTGGGTGCTATACCCCTTATCATCAATATGATGGATTCGGCTGGCGGCGCTCCGTTCTAGCTTCAGAACCATAGATTATGGACAAGATCAGGCGTGAACGATTAATTCGTTACACGCCTTTTGTTTTGTGGACCGCCGTCGTGCTCGGGTTTTCGACGAGTGGCGCGTCGATGTCCCGTACCTCGCGGATCATCAGGCCGATCCTGGAATTCCTGTTTCCGGGCGCGCCGGAGGCGACTCTCGTTTTCTACCATGGCCTTATAAGAAAGTCGGCGCACTTCTTCGAATATGCCCTGCTTTCCCTGCTCGCGATCAGGGCATTCACGGGCTCGTCCAGACATTTTCTCACTGACCATCCCTTTATATCAGCTGTTCTGGCGGCGGTCACTGTCGCCGCGATCGACGAGTTCAACCAGTCGTTCGATCCTTCCCGAACCGGCCAATTTCGGGACGTGCTTTTGGATTTTTCGGGCGCGGCGGCGGCAGCGTTGGCCCTCGCGGTTTATAGGAGCTTTCGGAAAAATTGATAAACTAAAGGCCGTTCCCGTATAATTCGAAGATTGCGGCAATTTTCAGTTCGCGTTATCGATGACCGCACTGATCCCCCGCCGGAACTTTGTCCGGAACGGGACGTAGGATATTCAACAAGGAGATAAAAGAATGGGAATTTGGGACAAGGTTAAAAGCGAAGCCTTAAATCAGTTTATAGAGGTCATTGAGTGGCTCGATGATTCAAAGGACACCATCCTTTACCGGTTTCCGGTTGAAGGGCAGGAGATCAAGAACGGTGCGCAGTTGATAGTAAGAGAATCACAGGCGGCGGTCTTCGTGTATGAAGGCCAGGCGGCAGATGTTTTCGGACCCGGCAAATACACTATCGATGGTGGAAACACCCCGATCCTTTCAAAGCTCGGGGCCTGGAAGTACGGTTTCAACTCGCCTTTCAAATCAGAGGTCTATTTCGTCAACACCAAGCAGTTCACGGATATGAAGTGGGGAACTTCCAATCCTATAATGCTGCGCGACGACGATTTCGGGATCGTCCGACTCCGTGCGTTTGGCGCGTACTCGATGCGAGTCGCGGATCCTTCGACCTTTATTAAAGAAGTTGCGGGTACAAATTCACACTTTGAGACCGAAGATATTGATACTCAACTGAAACGCTCGATCGTAACCGAGTTCTCAGACGCGATAGGCGAGATGAAGATTCCCGCTCTTGACCTCGCTGCCCAATACAAGGAGATCGGCGAGGCGATCCGTGAGAAGATCAATGTCGATTTCAGTGGTTATGGGCTCGAAGTAACGAAGTTCTACGTTGAGAACGTCAGCCTTCCGAAAGAAGTGGAAGAAGCAATGGACAAGCGTGCCTCGATGGGCGCTCTCGGCGACGCTCAGAAATACGCGCAATTTCAGGCTGCCGACGCTATGCGGGACGCGGCACAGAACGAGGGCGGAGGGGCCGGTCTTGGAGCGGGGCTTGGAGCCGGTTTCGCGGTTGGAAATCAGATGGTCAACGCTTTCGGAGGAGCCCAGCAGGGAGGTCAGCAGCAAAGCGGCCAATCGGGGGCGGCGAGCGTCGCTTGTCCGAATTGCGGCAAACCGAACCTGCAGGATGCGAAGTTCTGCGCCGAATGTGGCGGCAAGATGGAGATCGTGAGGGTCCCATGCGTAAAATGCGGAGCTCAATTGCGAGAAGGAGCGAAGTTCTGCTCAGAATGCGGATCGAGCCAGGAAAAAGAGAAATGCGCCAAATGCCAGGCCGAGCTCGCTGCGGGTACCAAGTTCTGCGCGGAGTGCGGGACCAAAACCGAAGATGCGGAAGGATAATTTCCTTCAACGGCACTAAACCGAAAGGGCAGGAGTTGATCGCTTCTGCCCTTTTCTTCTGCTTGTCCGGAAGCGGTTTTCGGGCGACAATTAGCACAGTCTAGAAAAAGGAGTACTTATTAATGGCTATCAGTCCAGAACTGTTAGAGATCCTTCGATGCCCGCAATGCAGGTCCGAGGTCCGGCTCACGGCAGACGAAACCGGACTCAAATGTACGAATGCGGAATGCCGGCTTGTCTATCCGGTCAGGGATGAGATACCAGTGATGATCGTGGAGGAGGCAAAGCAGGAGGCCGCGGAAGACGTTTCCTGAGGCGCCTTACCGACCGAACGATTGAATAGACCACATCAAAGATTCGAATCGGGAAACATTCCGGAGCTTGACGCTCATTCGCGAATTCTGGTCATCCGCCTCAGGTCGATCGGTGACACGGTACTGTGTACGCCGACGCTCAGGGCATTGCGAACTCATTTGCCGGAAGCCAGGATCGATGTGCTTCTGGAGAACTGGGTGGCGCCGCTTCTTGATGGATACGACAAGGTCGATTCCGTTATAGCGATCCCGGATTCCGGTATCGGAAGGCTGCAGGCGGCAATTGCGCTCCGTAAAGCGCGGTACGACGCCGTCATCAACCTGCACGGGGGCACGACATCAACGTTTCTGGCCCGCGCGACCGGTGCCGCGGTGAGGGTCGGTTACGCGAACTACCAGTATTCGTTCCTATACAATGTGCTTCTCGACTCTTCATCGCGTTTTTGGAACTCAGAATCTACCCATTCCGCAGAACAACAGCTTGCGCTCGCCGGCAGTCTCGGGGTCCCGGTAGACTTCAGGCCGGAATCTCAACTCCCGATACTCGAAGCGGCAAATAGACAGGTGATGTCGAGGCTCGTTGAGGCCGGCCTTTCCGGAAATGACGCTCCCATAGCCCTTATCCACCCTGCGGCCGCCACGTTCACGAAGCAATGGGACGTTCAAAAGTTCGCGGCGCTTGCGGATCATCTTTCTCAAAGAGGGTTCTTTGTCGCCGCGGTAGGTTCGGCAAACGAAAATGCTCTGCTGGAAGAATTGAAATCCCTTTCCGACGCCAGGATAGCGACATTCGGAGGATTGCCCCTCCAGCAGATCACCGCGCTTGCCTCGATCTCGCGGCTCTTCGTTGGAAACGATTCCGGTATCGCCCATATAGCGGCCGCAGTCGGGACTCCGCCCGTCGTGATATTCGGTTCATCCAATCGCGAACATTGGCGTCCTTGGACGAAAGGACCTTGCGAAATCGTATTTCGGGAATTCAGCTGCCAGCCATGTCCCGGATATGAGTGCCTCCGATTCGGCGACCCAAGGTGCATTCTTGAAGTCGATCTTGGAGAGGTTGTCGCGGCCGTTGACAGGCTGATCGATCGCACTTGAAGCCCAAATCGACGGGGCGAGAATGGCGTCGCGGTCCGGACCTGTCGGGAAAAACATCTTGCCTTTTCGAGCAGATTCGGAGTACCATTAGACGTAAATCGGAACTTAAGAAGTAAGGTTTCAGGCAAAATCAGGTCTGACCGGCCCCCTGTGGTCCCGCAGAAGCGGGCATCGGCAGAATTCGCATACCAGCGTTTAGGGCCTTTCGGGACCAAAGGAGGAACGTAAGTCATATGTTATATGGACTTGGAGCTGTGATCAGTTTTGTTATCGCGGCGTTCTGTTTCTATTGGATCCGTACGACGGAGTCTAGTCCTCTGATGCTGGTCATCGGAATAGTATTTGGAATCTTGACCATTGTCTTCGGAGGCTTATTCCTCGCCGGCAGGATCAATAAGACAGAAGACATTCACGTCACAGAATAGTATCCGGCTGCGGAATCCGGCACGGGCGATCAGTCCTGATAAGTCATCATGTGTGACTCGCCCGTACCCCGCGCTAAAGTAAATCCCTGGTTTCAAGACTTGCTAAAGGAGAAATGAACCACGTAGGGGTTTATTTTTGTCTTGGGGGGTTGGTTCCCTCAAGGAAGTGACAGGTTCCGGAAGCTCTCATGATCAGCGATACTTCGGCTCACCCGTAATCTCTTTCGATCTATAAGTTTTTTGAGAACGCGCCGTCGGCAAATGCGAGGCCGGACAGGGCGTTGGTGTCTTTGGATAGCGGCCAGACCATATGACCTTTGAGATCATCCTCGTCCTTGCGGTGGCATTTTCCGCCGTAGTGCTCTTCGCCACTGAGAAACTTTCGGTCGACGTAGTGGCGATCGTGGTGATGGCGATCCTGCTGCTATCCGGGGTCGTGACTCCTGACGAGGGGATCGCGGGCTTCAGCAACAAAGCGACGGTCACCGTTGCCGCGATGTTCATACTAAGTACCGCGCTTTTCAAAACCGGTGCCGTCCGCTATTTGGGCTGGGCCGCATCGCGCCTCTTCAAGCGAAGCTATTGGTTGGGCCTGGTCGTCGTTCTTGTCTCGGTCGGTTTCTTTTCCGCATTCATAAACAATACTCCGGTGGTCGCGATCTTCATTCCGATATTGCTGGGCGTCGCAAAAGACCTGAAAGTCAGCACCTCGAAACTGCTGATGCCGATGTCATTTGCGTCAATGCTGGGCGGGATCTGTACGCTGATCGGCACCTCGACGAATATTCTGGTCAGTTCGATCGCGGAAGAAAATGGCCTGAAGGAATTCTCGATGTTTGAATTCGCCCCAATAGGACTGATCTTCTTCGCTATTGGGATGATCTATATGCTGACCTTTGGGATCAGAATGATCCCGGAGCGCAGGACCGAAGGTGATCTGATCGAGAGCTTCAGCCTGCAGGAATACATTACAGAGATCGTACTGCTGGATGACGCTTCTTCTGCCGGAAGGGCGATCAAAGATGCTCCGATCGTCAAGGAGATCGATCTAACCATCCTGGAAGTTCACCGGGGCAAACAGGTCTACTCGGTTCCTTCGCCCAATCTGGTCCTCCATTCGGGAGACATTCTAAGGATCCGGTGTGACCTCGACAAGGTAAAGAAACTCCAGGCACGCGAGGGCATCCTCTTCAAGCCTCAGTTCAAGTGGCACGATGCCGATGTAGAATCCGAGGACACGAGGCTGGTCGAAGCGGTCGTCGCCCTTAACTCGAATTTTATAGGCAAGACGCTCAAGGATCTTCGGTTTCGCGAGATATTCGGCGCTACCGTCCTCGCCTTGCGCCACAGGGGCAAACTGATGCGCGAGAAACTCTCGGAAACCCAGCTCGACGCCGGCGACGCGCTGCTTCTGGAAATCAAGAAGGACCGTTACAACCAGCTGCGCCAGAGCCCCTCGTTCGTCATCATTTCGGAAGTGGAATATGAGAGATTCCGAAAGCGGAAGATCATTCCCGCCATAATGATAGTGCTCGGCGTGATCGCCACCGCGACGTTTGGTGTGCTCCCGATCGTGGTTAGCTCCATCGTCGGTTCACTTCTTCTCGTTCTCGTCGGATGTATCACGATGGAAGAGGCCTACAAGGCGATCGAGTGGCGCATAATCTTCCTTCTGGCCGGAGTGCTGACGCTTGGGGTGGCGCTGGAAAGGAGCGGCGCCGCCGAACTGCTTTCCGATGCTCTGGTTGAATATGTAGGTCCGTGGGGCGGCCCGGTCGTTTTGATGTCTGCTTTCTTTCTCTTTACATCGCTCCTCACCGGCGCGATGTCGAACAATGCCACCGCCGCACTGCTGGCGCCAATCGCGATCGCCGCAGCGCACACGATGCAGGTCAGCCCCCGACCATTTCTCGTCGCCGTCACGGTCGCCGCCTCAGCAAGTTTTATGACCCCAGTCGGCTATCAAACCAACACGCTCATCTACGGCCCTGGCCAGTACAGATTCAACGATTTTCTGAAGGTAGGGACACCTTTGAATATAATGTTGTGGCTGGCGGCTACTTTCCTGATCCCGTATTTCTGGGCATTTTGATTCGGATCCGCTTCAGTCCATTTCTATGACGTTCGAGATAGCATTTGTACTCGGAGTTGCGGTTTGCGCGGTAATACTCTTTGCGACCGAGAAGTTCTCTGTGGATGTCGTCGCAATTGTTATTATGGCGACACTTATCGCATCCGGGATCGTTACTCCTGAAGAAGGGATTTCCGGATTTAGCAACAAGGCGACAGTAACGGTCGCCGCTATGTTCGTTTTGAGCGCAGGCCTTTTCAAGACCGGTGCGGTCAGTTTTCTTGGCACTCTCACAACGCGGATATTCAAGAAGAACTACTGGCTGGGTCTCATCTCGGTCATGGTGTTTGTTGGGTTCTTCTCTGCGTTCATCAACAATACCCCCGTCGTCGCGATCTTCATCCCTATCCTCCTGGGGGTCGCGAAGAAACTCAAATCAAGCACCTCGAAGCTGTTGATGCCGATGTCGTTCGCCTCCATGTTCGGCGGAATTTGCACTTTGATCGGTACGTCTACGAATATCCTTGTGAACTCCATAGCGGAAAAGGAAGGCCAGCCCGCATTCTCAATGTTCGAGATCGCACCTCTCGGGCTCGTGATGTTCGCTATCGGAACCGCATACATGCTGACCATCGGCATAAGGCTGATTCCTGATCGAAGGGCGGAGGGAGATCTGCTGGAAAGCTTCAAACTTCGCGAATACATAACCGAAGTCGTGCTTCTGGAAGACTGCTCATCAGTCGACGTCCCGATCAAAGACGCACCGCTCGTAAAAGACATCGCGATAAACATCATCGAGATCCAGCGCGGTGAAACGACGATTTCGCTGCCCGCTGCAACCGAGGTCCTGAGGGCGGGCGATGTCCTGCGTGTTCGGTGTGATCTGGAGAAGTTCAAGAAGATACAGCGACGGGAAGGCGTGCTATTTAAGCCGCAGTACAGATGGCAGGACGAAGACATTGCCGGAGGCGAGACAAAGTTGGTCGAAGCGGTCATTGCACCGAACTCGGAGTTCGCGGGAAAGACCCTCCGGGACCTGAAATTCCGCGAAGCGTTTGGCGCGACGGTGTTGGCGCTGCGCCACAGAGGCGTGCTGATGCGCGACAGACTTTCAGAAACAAAACTTGACGCTGGCGACGCCTTGCTACTCGAAGTGCGTTTGCGCCGATTCCCGCAGCTTAAGCAAAGTCCCGCGTTTGTCATCATTTCAGAGGTGGAGCAGGAGCAATACCGCAAACGTATGATCATTCCCGCGCTTTTGATCGTTTCGGGTGTGATCGTGACTGCAAGCTCTGGAATGCTCGACATAGTCGCAAGTGCGATCATTGGTTCAATACTCTTGATCCTTATCGGATGTATCAAGATGGAAGAGGCCTACAAGGCGATCGAGTGGAGGATCATTTTCCTTCTGGCCGGCGTCCTCGCGCTGGAAGCCGCCATGACGAACAGTAAGGCGGGGGAGTTGGTTTCCTCGCAGATAATCGCGACGGTCGGGGTATGGGGGCCGATCGCCATGGTCTCGGCATTCTACCTGATGACCTTTATCCTGACGGAGATGATGTCAAACACTGCGACCGCGGCTCTGCTGACCCCGGTGGCGATCGCGACAGCCAATTCGCTGGGCGTGAATCCAAGGCCATTTCTCGTTGCAGTCATGTTCGCGGCATCGGCGAGTTTTATGACACCCGTCGGCTACCAGACCAACACTCTGATCTATGGTCCGGGCCAGTACCGGTTTGCCGATTTCCTGAAAGTCGGAACCCCATTGAACATACTTTTCTGGATCACCGCGACACTCCTGATACCGTATTTCTGGACCTTCGAACTAGCCCACTGAAGCTTCGCGTGTGCGAGGTGCCGGGTTTTCGGTTATAATGTTGACAAAAATGTAAAGATTAATAAACTAGTAAATTCGTATTAAGAAAGAGAGAAGTTACCAAGCAATGCCGAAAATATCTGACATCCAGGAAACACCCAATCCAAACGCGGTCAAGTTCATCTTGAAGGAACCCGTCTCGCACGGCACTTCGCATTCCTTCAAATCCGCCGAAGACGCCGAAGATAATGTACTCGCGAAGTCGATCTTTTTGGTTGGAGACGTCGTGTCCGTATTTTATATGGACAAGATGATCACGGTGGAAAAGACCGACGAAGCCGATTGGGACGAGGTCCTGCCCGTGCTTGCGGTTCCGATCCGGGCGGCAGAGTCTGTTGCAGCGGGCAACGGCAACGCGGCGACAGCCGTCGGAGGCGCGATTGCCGCGGCGGTTTCCGACGATCCGGTGATAGCTGAGATCAATGAACTTCTGGACGATCGGATAAGACCGTATCTTGCGAGCGACGGCGGCTGGCTTGAAGTAATAGGTCTTGAGGAGAATGTGCTGAAGATCCGCTACGAAGGAGCATGCGGCAGTTGTCCAAGTTCTTTGACGGGCACTCTGATGGCGATCGAGAACATGATCAGAGACGAGATTGACGAGAGGATCGAGGTTGTGGCCATCTGATCGCGTCCACTGATCCTTACTCCTATCCTCTTTTCCTCCATCGAATTACGGGAGCTTGCCTTTAAACATCTTTAAAAAACTACTCCTTGACATAGTTCTTCCATATTGGTCATAATTCAAAAGGTGGTGTTTCCCCTCAAAATGCCTTCACGTCTCGAACGATCTCTTAATAAATTCATACCTGCCAGCCAACTGCCTTTCCATCTGAAATTGCGTTTGTCTGACCCTACGGAGGATTAACATAGTGAACAGTGAAGAACTGGAACAAAGTTTGCGCGCCGAATTCGAAAACTATCTGAAGGACGTATTCAGCGAGATCAAACAGGAAGTTTCCGGCTTTCAGGAAAAACTCGACTCCGAGTTCAGGGAACACAGGTCCCGCGTGAACGCAGCTCTTGAAGAGTTGGCTTCGAAACTTGCTACGGAAAGGCAGTTTGAGAACAGTTTCACGGAAACGGTTACGGAACACTTAAGGCTTGCAAAGGATGAAGGCGCGCGAATAACCGCGATGGCCTTTGCTGAAGCTGAGGAGCTGCGCGACGAGCATATTGCGAGTCAGCAGGCAGCGGTTCCCGATTATGCGGGGCTCCGGGACGCGATCTCCGATATCACCACGCGTTCGACGCAGGCGGAGATATTAAAGTCACTGGTCAGCCACGCGGCAGAATTTACGGCGCGTGGCGCGTTCTTCATTGTCAAAAACGAACATCTTGTGGGTTGGAGGGTGTTTGGTCAGGAAGATCATCCGGAACCGGATGTGGTTCGCGATGTGTACTTCCCGCTTTCTTCAGACACGGCTCTCAGCGAAGCGGTCAATTCCCTTTCGACCGTACGCAGCCTTGGTCACGGCACCGACGGCGTCATGTACCTTGACCGCCTGGGCTTCGGCGGTTCAAATCAAATGTTCGCCGTTCCTTTGGTCGCCCGTGGGCGCGGAGTCGCGGTCCTGTACGCGGATGCAGGGGATAACGGCGGGGCGGTGAATATCGAAGCGATCGAAACACTTGTACAGATCGCGGGAATGACAGTTGAACTTCTCGCGGCCGCTCCCGGAACGAACTTTGCTCCGACTGACACTTCTTCGTTCGTTCATGAAGACTCAGGGGTCGCATCCGAGCCCGTCCACGAATGGGAGAGTGTTGAAAGCGAGGGGGAACAAGATGCCGAACCTGTTTCGGAGGCCGTTGCGGAGTATCAGGAAGTTGAACCGGAGGCCGAAGAAAGGGAACCGGCAGGGTTCAGTTTCACGCCTTCGGAAGTGTCAGAAACTGAACAAGCGGAAGAAAGCTCTTTTGAAGCTGAGCCGGCTGTCGAAGCCGAGGCGACGGAATGGAACTCTACGAGCGAGGATTTTGCTGAAGAATTTGAGCCCGAAGGAGATGCGCTTTCCGCGGAGCAGAGGTTTGATGCCGAGGTAGACCAACTCTATGAGGTATCCGAAGCCGTCGAGTACGCGGAGCCCGAACTTGTGGAAGCTGCATCTTCTGAAGATGTCGTAGAAACGGTTGATGCGGTCAGCGAAACGGATGAATCCGAGGAAACTCCGGATATGTCATTCGACTTTGCCTCGAGCCCGGTCCAGGAATCGGAACACGAAGAAGGACCCGTAGAGTCGTTCGAATATAAAAGCCTGGATGAAGAAGTCGAGATGGCGGAAGCCGATTTCGAAGCCGAGGAATCCGAGAGCGACGAAAAAGAGCCTGAATATCAGCCGGTCGCGGAAGCCGTCAACGTATCTTCAGAGCAGGCGGCAGTAGCTGAGACAGCGGCTCCCGCACGGCCGCGATTTGGAAACAGGAACATCGACCTTCCGATCGAAGTTTCAGAATCCGAACGACAGTATCATAATGCGGCCAGACGATTCGCCAGACTCCTGGTATCAGAGATCAAGCTTTATAACGAGCAGAAGGTGAACGATGGCTGCGAGGCGAATGACCTGTACGACAGGTTGAAAGAGGCTATCGACCGCTCTCGCGAAATGTACGAAAAACGCGTCCATGGTCCGGTTGCCGAAACTTTTGACTACTTCGATTACGAATTGGTGAACAATCTGGCGCAAGGCGACAAATCGAAGCTTGGGGGCTCTTACCCCGGTCCAACCGTCTGAAACAAAGGCAAGTCTGCCAACGGCCGTCTGATATAATGTCAGGCGGCCGTTTGTTGTTTGCGCCGCCGGACACCATCCCGGCATCGAATGGTCGGCGCAGTTTCAGAATTTCTGCCGGATCAGCAATCACCAGGAGATCTATTTTCAATGTACAGCAGACCCGCAAGTCTCGGAATCCGAACCGGAAAGTTCCAATTGTTCTTCTTACCGTTCGTGCTTATAGCCTTGTTCGCTGTCGCCTGCACGGCACAACCGCCCGAAGCCGTCGCGCTCAGTGCGCTCAGGGAAATGTCGGCGCGCGGTTCCTTCCCTCCGGAATCGGTAGTGGCGGATTTTGAAGGCCGCTACTCCGGGACTCGCGCCGGAGCTTTGGCGCGGCTTCTGCGGGCGCGGATCAAGTTCGAGAATGGCGATCCGACCGGCGCAGCGGCGCTTCTTGAATCAGATGTCTTTGCGAAAATGACCGAGCTTGGCGACTACGCGCTCTGGCTTCGCGGAAAAGCCCTGCTGGCAGTGAAGAGGGACAACGATGCACAGGATGTTCTTACTCATCTCCTGAAGCAGTATCCCGGCTCGCTCCGTGCGCGCGAGGCAAGGCTTCTCATGGCCGAAAGTATGATCGAAACCAAGGCGGCGTCAAAGGTGCCCGGCCTTCTTAAGGGGCTTATCGAATTGAACGACGGACCGGCAATAATCCTCGCCGCGCAAGCTTACGAAGAAACGGGTGATCAGAAAGGTTCGGTCAGTTTGCTCAGAAAGGCCTATTTCTTTGCCGCCGGCACGGACTCTGGAAAAGCGGCATTCGCGCGCCTGACGGAATTGGGCGAAAACACCGAACCGTCAACGGCATCGGAAATGATATCCCGAGCGAGCGAACTTCTTGAGGCTAAGCGATACTCCGACTCCGCGGAGGGCTTCGAAAAAGTGGTGTCCGGATTCCCGGGCGCCGTCACACCGGAAATACGTCTTAAACTCGTGACCGCATACGCGAAAGCGGGGAAGACAGCGGAGGCCTCTTCCGCGCTGAACAGAATTCCGATCGGATCTGATATCAGACAAGAAGCGCATTACCGCGTAGTGATGGGGTACGCGACAGCAAAGCAGTGGCCGGAGGCGCAGGCTCAGATCGCCGAAATGCGGAGGTCGTACGGATCGAGCGAATGGATCCCGAAGGCGATGATCGATGCGGGCATGGAAGCGCGGGACCAAAAGCGCAGGCGTGAAGAATCGGAACTGCTTACCGCGGCGGTAACTACATACCCGAAGGCGATAGATGTTGCGAAGGCACAGTTTGAGCTCGCCTGGCTCCAGCACGAATCCGGTAATTTCGAAATATCTTCTCGAATGCTCACCGAACATCTCGCCCGTTACGTGGACAAGGACAACACCTATCGCGGACAGACTGGATACTGGGCGGCAAGGGATTCCGAGCGTGCCGCCAAGATGGACGAAGCTTGCGCGCTTTATGACGGGACTGCCTTTCGTTACGGCGCCAACTGGTATGGCTATCTTGCGCTCGACCGCTTGACGAAACTGCGACGCGAAGGAAAATGCCAGAATCCGAAAAAGTTCTTCAGCGGATCTCTCGTGGCTGAGGCGGTAGATAATCTCAAGGTGGTTACTGTCGCAGCTGAGACGGCCGGCACGGCAGAAAAGAATCGACTGAGCAAAAGCACTGACCTGGGCGACGTGGGGTTGTTCGACTGGTCTGTGGAAGAACTTAAGGAAGCCAAGAAGACCGCCGACAACAGCCCAAGCGTAAACCTCGCTCTTGCCAGGCACTACCGTCTGAAAGGCGATAACGTAAATGCCCTTCTCGCTTTGGCCAAGAGCTACCCGGATTATGCGCAGATGTTCCCTGAGGAAATGACGAAGGAAGAGTGGGACATCTTCTACCCGCTGGTCAACTGGGGAGATATAAAGTTCTGGGCCGGCAAGAGGAACCTGGACCCGTATCACGTTGCGGGGCTGATCCGGCAGGAGACGATCTTCAATCCGCGCGCCAAGTCGTCCGCGAACGCATATGGGCTGATGCAGCTCCTTCTTCCGACCGCTCGGACGATGGCGAGAAAGTATGGATCTGGCGCATCTTCGATCACTGCTAATTCATTGTTCGATCCGGCCGTAAACATCGAACTCGGTACGGCGTATATGCGCGAACAACTTGATAAGTACGGAAGACTCGAGTACATGTCGGTTGCTTACAATGCGGGCCCCGGCCGCGTCGTTTCGTGGAGAAAGACGCTGCCTGGCGAGATGGACGAATTTGTTGAAGAGATACCTTTCAGCGAGACGCGCGGATACGTTAAAGGCGTGATACGGAATTCGGCTCAGTACAGGCGGCTCTACGATATAGACGGCAGGTTCAAGGAGAACGTCGGTTCAAGCCCGCTTAGGGCGGCGATCGATTCGAAGCCTGCAAAGGCATTTGCCGCGGCTTTTCCTTATGTCATCGTCGAACGCGCGAAAACAGGAGAATGACCGCCGGGTTCATACGGGAATCCTCTCAGCGGTCCGCGCCTGATGGACTGAAAGGCGGCATCGGAACGTCTTTTCGAACGACTCTTTCTTCATCTTGATAGCGTAGATCTCGTTCGAGCAGTCTCGGTCGCTTATCAGCGTGAGCCGCACTTCGCGACCGACCTTTTCGACCAATACGTCCCTCACCCGGCTCTTGTAACCGCGATCCACCCCATCGGCGAGGCGCAGAATGGAGCTGAGCTTGCGGACTATCTCTCTTTCTTCCTTATCGAGTGATGAAAAGTCGGGGTGAGACCGTTTTGGAAGGGACTTTCTGTGGTACCTGGCGGTGTTCGCAATGATCAGCTTTTCCGATTCCGAAAATCCCGTCATTTCCGAATGTTTGATCAGGTACAGCGAGTGCTTGTGGTGGTCTTCGTGCGAAATGTGATATCCGACATCGTGGAGAAGAGCCGCCGCTGAGAGCAGTGTCCGGTCGTGCCGGCTCAGGCCGAAGACCGGAGCCATCGCGTCGAAGATCTTTTCCGCCATCGTCGCTACCTGAAGCGCGTGGATCTCCTCGTAACCGAACCTTCGTCCGACCGCAAACACATCTCGCAGCCTGATGTCCTCGACATCCGGTACCGGCGGAAGCTGTTCCATCTCGATCTCCCTCAGATGATCTATGATCACTCCCTCGCGAAGCGCGTACGGACATCGCTCAACGGTCTCGATGCCGAACGCCTTCATCACTCCTTCAAGTATTTGCGCGCCCGCGACTATCACCTCAGCGCGCCGCTCGTTCATCAGCGGGATAAGCGACCGTTCCGCGATGGTCATCGACGAAAGCCGCTTGTTAAGAGCGACAAGTACGTCGTAGTGGATCGGCGGGGTGAGGATGTCGCCGTTGTCGGGCTGTTCTGTCAGCATCATCGATACGGCGGTTATCGTTCCGGAAGTTCCAGAGGTGATCCCCCAGTTCTTACCCTTAATTTTTCTCGTTGGTTGTACGAGTGCGAATCGTATCTCCTGCCTGAGCCGTTTGAGTTCCTTCTTCGAAGGCGGATCGCTTAAGAGGAAACGTTCGGTAAGTCCGACCGCACCGAGTTTCATCGAGAAGAGCTTGGACGGCTCTTTGTCCTCCATAAGCGAAATCTCGGTAGATCCGCCGCCTATGTCGATGTTCAGCAGTGAAGTATGTTCTCCGCCAAAATACTGAGCGGCGGCAACCCCTATAAGCCGGGCCTCCTCGATCGAGGACAGTACCTCGACACGCACTCCTGTCACCGTTTCCAGTTCGTCCACAAACTTCGCGGCGTTCTTTGCTTCACGGACGGAGGCCGTAGCGACTGCCAGCAAGGCATCGGATTCGCGTGCTTCGGCTATAGAACGAAATCGTGAAACAGCGTCCGCCGAAAGTGCGAGAGCCTCTGCGGAGAGGTGGTGGTTCTGTAATGTATTGTGCCCGAGCCTGACCCTCTCTCTGTCCTCGGCGATCAGGGTAAAGGAATCGGATGAAGCCGCCTCGATCACGGCGAGCTTCAGCGAGTTCGAACCTATGTCGATGGCAGCTAGGCGGGTTGTCTTCATCTTTTGATATATTAGACCGTAAAGCTAGAATCGTAAAAAGCCCGGACCAGTGCCAAGTGCTTTTGGGCACGCAATCCGTCTTTAGCCTATGAAGATATCGAAGATAATGACCGTTGACGTTGAGTCCTGCTCGCCTGAAGACACACTCGCCGCCGCCGCCGCCGCAATGTTCCGCCGCGACTGTGGCATGCTTCCCGTCGTGTCGGGATCGAAAGTGGTCGGCGCGATAACGGATCGCGACATCGCGATCGCTTCTGCGACCCGCGACCTGTCTCCCTCGCAGATCACGGTGGGCGAGGTTGCCAAACGCAATCCGGTGACATGTACGGCGGGAAAGAAAGCAGAAGAAGTGCTTTCGGTGATGCGAAAGAAGAGGGTCCGAAGGCTTCCGGTCGTCGATGAAAATGACGGCCTGGCCGGCATAGTTTCTCTTGCGGATCTGCTTCACGCATCGAAGAACAATAAATCCCTCAGGAAAGAGGTACTCAATACAGCCCGGCAGATCTCGGCTCCGTGTCCGATCGTATTGGGTGAGATGAAATAGGGCTATGAAGACTCTGCTCGTGCTGCGGCACGCGAAATCAAGCTGGGACCATCCGCATCTTTCGGATTTTGAAAGACCGCTCAACGCCAGGGGTGAGAAATCGGCGCCGGCGATGGGTGAATTCATGCGTTTGAAGGACCTTGTTCCGGACATCGTGTTCGCCTCGCCGGCGAAGAGAGCAAGGATGACGGCCGAGAAGGCAATGGCGTCGGGAGGTTTCGATGCGGAGATCGTATTTGAAGAAGGGATCTACGGGGCAGGCGCGAACAGCCTCTTGTATATTGTCTCCGGAATTGATAATGACCACGACACGGCAATGATCGTCGGTCACAATCCTGGATTTGAAATGTTGGTTCATGCGCTGACCGGAGAGAGCCGCCATATGCCTACAGCAGCTCTGGCGGTTATTGATTTCGACATTGAAGGCTGGTCGGAAATTCGGCAGAATTCAGGATCTTTGCGAGGCTTGTTCATACCCAGGGAAATAATGGCTTCATGAGGCCGCGCCGGCTGTTACGTAATTAACACGTTGTTAACATTTCTGTAATGTCCAATTACGCTTCCGCAACTAAGCTTGCTTCTTGACTAGTGGTTGGCGGCGAAAGGCCCGGACCTTTGTGCGGATACCTGCCGCGGGGGAATATGAAGCACTACGTACTGATAGTCGAAGACGAAGCCGACATTGCGGAAAGCCTCCGATATAACTTTGAGCGCGAAGGGTTCAAGGTCCAGATCGCGGAATCCGGAGAAAAAGGGCTGCGATTGGCGCTTGACGAGAACAGGCCTCCCTCACTTGTCCTGCTGGACCTGATGCTCCCGGGCATGACCGGAATTGAACTTTGCAGGAGGCTTCGAAGGGAGCCAATGACAAAGAAAATGCCGGTCATTATGCTCACTGCGAAGGCGGCAGAAGGCGACAAGCTCACCGGACTGGATACGGGCGCCGATGATTACATAACCAAGCCCTTCTCAGTCAAAGAGGTGATCGCCCGCGTTCGCGCGGTCCTCCGGCGGGTCGATTCGGAAACCGTCCAGAAGTATGAAGACGGGCAACTGTCGGTGGATTTTGTCGATATGCGCGTGTTCTGCAGCGATGAAGAGGTGAAACTCACGCGCAAGGAATTTGCACTGTTGACTTACCTTGCCAAGAATACCGGTCGCGTGGCGACACGCCAGAATCTGTTGGATAATGTTTGGGGGTACAGTTATTTTGGTGATACACGGACGCTCGACGTCCATATACGCCGTCTCCGGCAGAAACTCGGAGACTGCGGTGACTGTATCGAGACCGTTGTCGGAGTCGGATACCGGTTTGTCGGATTAAAATCCTGACATCAATTGAGGTATGAGCTTGCTCGGTACGCTATTCACAAAGCCTGAGACACAAAGGGAGCCTGAAAGCCCAAGAGTGACTGAAATACTGGATTCCCTTCGGGAAGGCGTCCTCATCGTCTCTGATGATCTCCGCATATTCGCAGCCAATGGATCCGCGCGGGTGGCATTCGCGCGGACCAACGAAAGCCTGGCCGGGAAGCGCATTACAGAGGTGATCAGGGACTTCGCGCTCCATGAAGCCTTTGACCGTGCCCTGCTCAAGAAGGCGACCACCGTCGTCAGGGTCGAGATCATCGATCAGGATCGTCGGGTCTACGATGTGCGCGTCTCTCCTTTTGAAATGGAGGACGAGGGCAGGGCGATCGGCGTCTTCTACGATATTACGAAAGTGGAGCACCTTGAACGGGTGCGCCAGGCATTTCTTTCGAACATTTCCCACGAACTGAGAACACCGCTGACCTCGATATTGGCTTTCGTCGAAACGCTGGAAGACGGCGCGATCGACGACGAGGCAAACAAACGGCGGTTCCTTTCGGTGATAAGAAAGAACGCGGAAAGAATGCGGCACCTGATCGACGACATTTCTGAACTGTCCTCGATCGAGTCAGGAAATGTGAAGATCGACCCGAAGGAAATCGATTTACACACCCTCGTTCGTGAGGTCTTCGTAAATCTCTCGGCAAAGGCTGGGGAACGCGGCATCGCGCTTGAGAATGAAGTTGAACTCGAAACGCGTGTCCGCGCCGACGTGCTGAGATTAGAGCAAATGCTTACGAACCTTGTGGACAACGCAATCAAATTCAATCAGAACGAAGGCGCGGTGACCGTGAGGTGCCAGGACCTTGGTAGCAGACATGTCATAGAGGTTTCCGACACCGGCGAGGGAATTATGCGGGATCACCTCCAAAGGATCTTCGAACGGTTCTATCGCATCGACCGGGCCCGCTCGCGTGAAGTGGGCGGCACGGGATTAGGATTGGCGATCGTGAAGCACCTGGCGCGTCTCCACGGGGGAGAGGTTAATGTCGCGTCGTCGCTTGGCGAAGGATCCACGTTCTCGATAGAACTTCCCGACGCAGGCTAACAACCTGCAAGACCCCTCAGTGCCCGCCCCCGAAAAAAAAATCGGGGGCGGGCAATTTTGTGCTATAATTACTTTATTCAATCATTTAGGCCCAAAGGCGGATTAGCATTTTCATTTCCGCCGATCCTCTTTTTTCACCGCAAAATATCACGATTGGAGGGAAATTTATGGAACTGAGCGTTGGACAAAAGGTCTCCTATCCGAACCAAGGCGTGTGCATGGTAGAGGAAATCGAAAAGAAGCAGATCGCAGGCAGTCAGATGAAGTTCTATTCACTTCGCGTGCTGAGCGACAATTCGACGATTTTCGTTCCTACCGCAAACGCCGAAGCTGTGGGTGTGAGGCCGATCATCGGCACGAAGCAGTGTAAGAACCTGTTGGAATATCTTGCCGAGGACTTCGACAACGTATCCAGCGACTGGAAAGTACGTTCGCGCGAATTTAATGACAAGCTTCAATCCGGAGATATCTTTGAAGCGGCGGATGTACTGAAGAAACTTACCTTCCTGAGCACGGAAAAGAAACTTTCTTTCCGTGAACAGAGCCTTCTTGAAAAGGCGAAATTCCTGATCGTTTCTGAACTTCGTAGTGCCGAGGACGGCAACGAAAAGAAGATCACGAAGAAAGTGGAAAAGCTGATCGACACTGCCTGTGGGTGCCACAGCTCGATGCTTGAAGAAGAAGAGGACGGCGACGCCGCAAAAGCGGGACACTAAGTTCCGGATAGTTGAAATTTGGCCCTGGCCCGGATGCGTTCCCGGTCAGGGCTTTTTCTTTCGGTACGAGGTGCGCACGACGGTCTTGATATTTCCCCGAACATTGAAGTCTCCAACGATCTCTAGTTTGCGGGGGTCGCAGGCAGTGACGAAATCGTCCCGGATAATATTTACAACGTGCTCGTGAAATACCTTGACGTCCCGGAAGGAATTTATGTACAGCTTAAGGCTTTTCAGTTCCACGCACCGTTCATCCGGCACGTAGCGAAGGCGTATGGTGGCAAAATCCGGAAAATCAGAGAAAGGGCAGATCGCCGTAAACTCCGGAATCTCGAACTCCACCCAGACCTTGCTTCCCGCGAATTCATATTCGAAGGTGTCGAGCGGATGAAGGTCCATTTGGTCTCTCGGTGTCGACCTTATGTCCAATTCCTGCAGATTCGCAGGCGGAAGTGTTGTTTCTTCAGTCATTTTCAAAAGCCGGGCCGAACGTCTGTACGGTCGCCGTGACCCGGTAATCTGAGATTAAGGGATAGATCCGAAAATGTCATTCGGCGAAACGGGGGTTCTTTACCGTCAAAAGCAGGATCGCGGCGACGACCGAGACCGACGCGCTGATCAAGAATGCCGTCGAAGCGCCGAAACTTGTCCATATGTACCCAAACCAGAGTGACGCCGGGAACACGGTTATTCCGAACGCAAGATTGTACAAGCCATAAGCCGTACCGCGCTTATCAGCGGGCACGAGGTCAGCCACTAAAGCCTTTTCAATTCCTTCCGTCAGCCCGAAATAGATGCCGTAAATGATGAAAAGCCCGAACGCCTGCCACGGGCCGGAGACGAACGCAAACCCGCAATACACTGCGGCATAGACGAGCCAGCCCGCGAAGATAAGCTTCTTCCGTCCGATCCTGTCTGAAAGGTCTCCGAAAACAAGTGAACTGATCACTTTGGAAAGATGCAGCGCCATCCAGAGCAGCGGAAGTAAATGGAGAGCAATGCCCGACTGCCCTGCCCGCAAGAGCAGGAATGCGTCGGTCGAATTTGAAAGCGTGAAGAGCGCGACGATGACCAGGAACCTTTTGAAGTTTCCGTCGAATCCTCTCAGCGACAGGTGCAGGGGTTCCGGGTTCGCTACCAGTGAATCGAATGTTGCTTCCTCTTCCCGGACAAAGAAGATAATCACGAAGAGCCCAAGTGCGACGGGTATCGCCGCAAAAAGAAAAACCTGTCTGTAATCGTGCGCGCTTGGAGCGTCAGGATCTGCCGCTATCAGGTAAAGAAGCAGAAAAGCGACCGCGGGTCCGAACACCGCGCCGAGATGGTCCGCCGCCCTGTTGAAACCGAACGCGAGACCTCTCTTTGAAGGATCGGTACTGGCGGCGAGAAGTGCATCTCTTGGCGCAACTCGAATTCCTTTTCCGACACGGTCCGTGATCCTGACCGCGAGTACCTGCTGCCAGCTGCCGGCAAAGGCAAGAAGCGGCCTGACGATACTTGCGAGGGCATAGCCGGCGAAGACGGGGAGCTTCCGTTTATCAAAACGGTCACTTAGATATCCGGAAAACAGCTTTAGAAGGCTTGAAAGAGATTCGGCAAATCCTTCGATCAACCCAATTGCAAGCGGAGTGGCGCCAAGGGTGATCGCAAGAAACGCGGGAAGCAGGGGATAGATTATTTCGCTGGAAGTATCGTTGAGAAGGCTGACCGCGCTCAGGGCAAGGACGTTTCGCGACAGACCCTTGAAACGCTGAAAGAAAGCTGCGTCTTTAAGCGGCATTTATGAGGATCATCTGACGCGGAGAGGCGCACCGGTTCCGCCCACTCCGCTGTAGTTCCAAATGTATATGCCGCCGACAAGGGCAGCGCCGATTATAACGATCAGCAGGATCAACCGCACGAAGAACCTGACCGACCTCTTCAGGAGCCTGAAAGCGATATACGCTATCGCCACAAGAACCAACACAAATATCACACCGGCAATTTCCATATTCAGTTTTCGAGGTCTCTGCCCGCCGCCTTTTCCAGATCGTCAATATCTTCTTCGGTCAATGACGACGTCTCTGCCGGCAACGCGTATTCACCGTCTGCCCAGGCACCGAAATCAAGAAGTTTGCACCGCTCCGAGCAGAATGGCCTGGATATATTCCCTGTGTATTCCGTG
The DNA here is from genome assembly GCA_024640445.1 of Acidobacteriota bacterium. Classification (GTDB taxonomy): domain Bacteria; phylum Acidobacteriota; class Blastocatellia; order Pyrinomonadales; family Pyrinomonadaceae; genus Aridibacter. The sequence continues at coordinate 31,841 of JAHEEZ010000003.1, forward strand.
TACCGTCCGCAATGGGGACATTTTACCTCTGGCATTTCGGGGAAATTATAACAGAAGACAGGAGATAGGAGACAGGAGACGGACGACAGGGCGGATCGTTCGACCCACTTTAGTTTGTCGTCACAGAAGATATTCTCTGCGTCTTGGCTCCACTGAGGGATTCTCTCTTTTGGCGGGCCACCCACATTGGCAAGAAAGGACATCCCGTTAAGGTGCAAAGCCGCAGAGGAAGAGAAGCCGGATCAGTGAGCCGGAACTGCTTACACAACAACGACAGGGCTTGTGTCCGCTCGATGCACCAAAGGACCCGCCGTCAAATACTATCGATCCGCCCGACTTTTGGTGTAAGCTATTCCGTGTCCGGCGGACGAACATTTGTGCTGTGAATACCGTAACTTGTGCGGCGGGTGACGCTAAGGAAACAAGAAAGATGTCAGACTACAAGAAAAAGATAGAAGAGTTTCAACGTGAGGCAAAGAAGAAGGCGGGCGCGCTGGACGAACAGTTCGGAATATCGGACCGTATCGGCGAAGGCGTGAAGGCGGCCTCTGAAACCGCGAAGAAAGGGGCGGAAACCCTAAAGGGCGGCGTTGACCGGATAAAGTCCGAGGCCGAAAAGTCACCGACGGGAAAACGCGTCGTAGAAGCAGCCGAGGGTACCTACGAGACAGCTGAAAAGACCTTCAAGTCTGCTGAAGGAAAGGCTAAGGAAACTGCGAAGAAAGCCTGGGAGGCAAGCGAGCCGGTTCGGGACAAGGCTGAGGAAACAGCCGGTGAGGTGTTTGACTCTGCTTCGCGATCCGCCGGAGACGCATTCAAGGGGGCAAGTGACATGGCGGGGGAGTTTTTCGGCGAGACCCGGAAGACGTTTGAGTCGACGGCGTCTCGTGTAACGAATGCCCTGGGACTTGGGATCAGCTGGACCCGCACTATCGATTCCGCCGCACGTGCCGCACGGCGTACCGGCGAATGGATCGCAGAACGGCCTGCACAGGCGGCGGCGACCGGAGTTTCAGTGGTTGTCGGCGCAGGTCTCGGCGTCGTCTTTACAGGACTCAGTTCTCATTGGTTATTCAACTCTGCGCTGCCGGCGTGGTCCGTCAAGAAACTGTCCGGACTCTTTAATGACCACCTGAAGGAACAGGAACGGCTTATGAGCGAAGGCAATCTCGACAAGGCAGAAGCCGACAAGCTGAAATTCGAACGTGATATCGCAAAATACGTTGGAGCTCCTTTGCTCGGAGCATTCTCGTTCGCTTCCGGCGCGGTGATGATGACGAACATCGTCAACCCCAAGACGATCACGGGAGCCCCGATCGATTGGATAATCGGCGGGAATCCGTTGCTTGAAGGTGTTTGGTTCTTTGGCAACGGGATGGTCTGCTTCAAGACAAGCTATGATCTGTTTATGATCTCGCTCCAGGATGATGCGGACGTACAGAGGGTCGTTAAGGAGATCAAAGGGCTTTTGCCACAGGCGTCCGCCGCATGATCTTTCAGTTAGGCGTGAGCATCGTTTAGCCGGCCCATTTATGGGTCGGTTTTATTTTGATCGAATATCATAGTTTAGCCGACCCATTCATGGGTGGGATCATCTTGTTCTGTCAATACGCAAGCCTGATCGGAAACGGGACAAAACACAGAATAAAGATCACAAGCGTCGCGAATGCGATCACTCTTCGTTTCATATCCAGAGGTTCAGTGTCCAAAGGCCTTGGATGCCCTACTCTGAGCATGACCCCCAATAGCACGGCGATGAGAAATCCGGACGGGCTGTTGTAAACCCAAAAACCGACGATCGCGAATGTCGCCATCAGGACGAATGCAACTCTTCCGGTCCAGCGGTGCACCACCGGACCGAAAATGGCGTAGTTCGCGTGGCCTCCATCCAATTGTCCGGAAGGAATAAGGTTGAGCGCCGTTACAAGCAAACCCATCCAGGAGGCATAGTAGAAGGCATTCGGGACCGCGTACTGAAGGTTGACGCCGAACAGCCACGCCATTCCCTGCATGTACAGAGGATCAGAAAAATAGATCTGGCTTTGGTACATCGACGCCTGAGCAGGCGACAGTTGATCCATCGTAATAAGAGCGATGACAGACACCGGGATCAGCGCGACAAAACCCGCGATCGGACCGGCGACACCTATGTCGAACACCGCCTTGCGTGAAGGCATCGGCGCAAGGATCTTTATGAACGCGCCAAGCGTTCCCGCCGGTCCGATCACAGGGGGTGTAGGAATGAAGAACGGAAGAGTCGCGTGTACGCGATAAATTCGGCACGCAACATAGTGACCGGCTTCATGGGCCGTGAGTATGAACAGCAATGAAGCCGCAAAGCTAACTGAATAAGAAAGCCCTTGCGGAACCGTCAGCAGGTACGTCACAGACGCCTGAAGCAGGTGGGTGTAATACTGGGGCAGCAAGAATACCGCGAGCCAGGAATCGGGTGCCGTACCGTCTATCAACTCAGGGAATACGGTCAATCTTCCAAATGGCTCGAGAGTCGAAGCCAACATCGCAGTGAAAAACGTGGCCAAAAGAAGCAGGCCGTGCTTGATCCACGTCGCGCGGGTCGGTTTCATAGACAAACGCTGGTTATCTTTCGGTATTGTGAAGGGAAATTGATCTGACATCGGACGGAGGGCAAATAAAAAATCGCAAACCGCAAATCATCTGATACTGCTGTAATCTGCGCTCTGCGATCCTCTCAAATTTTGCGAAGTTAGTCTATGGCCTTAGCCTGAAGATCTTTGCCGGGCTTAAATCGAATTGTCTTGCCCGCCGGGATCGGAACCTCTTCTCCCGTTCTCGGATTTCTACCAATACCGCGCTTTCGGGGTTTTACCACGAAAACGCCGAATCCGCGGAGCTCGATCCTCTTTCCCTCGGCAAGCGCTTCCTTCATTGCGTCAAAAAGCGCATCGACTACCTGCTCCGCTTTTTGCTTGGGAACGCCCGTCTTGTCGGCCACTCGATTGACGATGTCGATCTTGATCATTGTCTGGTTCCTTTTGCTTGAAAATCGTTGAAACAAAAAACGTTAACGGGATTTACCGATAATATGTACTTAAGTTCAAAAATGTCAAGATTTTTGCCGAATATTTTCCCGAAACTGCTGATAATGCTTGAGAACCGCCTCCGGAGCCTCGAAATGCGGAAAATGTCCGATTCCGTCCAACTCGATTATGTCTTTCTGCTCCGGGATCAATTCCCGAAACCTTTTCACGAGGTGTCTTCCCGACACCGGGTCGTCCAGTCCGTTGATAAACCGGAAAGGAAAATCCATCGACCGAAGAGCTTTCAGCCAGCGTTCGCGGAACACTGTCCGCTCGCGCATATACTGGATCAGCTTGTGCGCGATCTTCTTGCCGTTGTTATACCGAAAGAGCGCTATGAAATTCGTTAGTTCATCAGATGTTGGCCGCGTGCCGGAAGCGAACACCGAAGCAAGGCTCTTAGCGAATTGTGAGTCCGGGATAAGCCTTCCAAACAAAGGTCCGACCGGTCCTATGAGCAGTTTCTGAGCGAGAATCGGCCTGTGGGTCTCGGGAAAGAGCGCCCCGTTCATAAAGCAAAGACTTTTGATCTCGAATCCCAGCCCGCGTTCCTCCCTTCGCGCAAGGATCTCCTGGATAATCGTGTTCCCGTAATCGTGCGAGAGAACATGCAAAGAATCGACACCAAGCCGCTTCAGCACCTCCTCCAGAATGTCGGCCTGCGCGGCCGTCGTGTAATCGAATTCCGGCGGTTTGTCCGAGAAGCCGTAGCCGATCATGTCGAACGCGATAAGCGACGATCGATCTGAAAGCCCGTTCCATACCTTGTGGTAATCGAAAGACGACGTCGGGAATCCGTGCAGGCAGAGAAGCGTCTCAGTACCGCCGTCCTGCTGCACCACAAATATTTCTTTGCCGGCGATATCCAGTGTTCTTCCTCTGCCCTTCCAGTCTGCCGCTTGCATTGTTTTCCTTTTCTCCCGGGTCCTCGGATGGTAGATTTCTAAAACAAATATATCGTTAAGCACCAAAAATGAGTAAGCGGGGAGATATCTATGCGTTGGAGAGAACAAAGGCGAAGCAGTAACGTCGAAGACAGGCGCGGGATGAGCGCGGGGAAAGGGATAGCCATTGGTGGCGGAGGGCTGGGGGT
>JAHEEZ010000361.1 GCA_024640445.1 Acidobacteriota bacterium
CCACCCAATCTGGACGTTCTCGAAGACCGGAAACAGCCAGTCGCCGTCTACATCGTTATCCAGACAGCCCTCGCCTCGACCCTTTACGGTGATTTCATCGACCGGGACATCATCGATCCAGATCTTCATAGTGTTGTGCATGCCGTCAAAAAACCAGTTGATCTTGAACCATTTCTTTTCAGGGATCTTGACGGAGGAATGCTGCCAGCAGTCGGTCTTCGCGCCGAACGTCTCGTAGTTGGCCATCAATCGCTTGTCGTGCTGGCCTCCATAGCGAACCTCCGCGACGAAATCTTTTCCGGGGACCTTGCCCGAGCTTTCCACCATCGTCCAATGGACGCCGTCCGGGGACGCCTCCTCGACGTACATCATCATCTGCCCATAATAGCGATTATTCTTGATCGGAAACACTTCGGAAGAAGAATAGGTCAGGATCGCACGATTTTGATATGCTTCGCCCGAAACGAAATGGACCGATTTCTTTCCGCTGAAGCTCCGTTCCGAATCGATCGTCACCTTGCCGTTGCCGCTCTTGGTCCAGTTAGGCGAAGGGACCGAACCGACCGCGTACGATTCGAAATCGTCGGAGAAGAGATACTGCGGCTTCTGGCCGAAGACCGCGCAGATCGGTATCAGGATCAAAGACAATGCAAAGCCAGTATGAAGAATGCCTCGCCGGATCTGTTTTTGGGGCTTTACTATCATACGAAGTCAGAGATCGCCGAATCTATTGAGGCAATCCGATTCGTTCGAGGATCCGCTTGTAACCAGGGTCGTCGCGGAGCGGTTCAAACATATATTCGACCCGGATCTGCATCACGCCGTTTCGTCGTTCCTTCCTGTTTTTTAGTTGATCCAGGAAAGGGACCGGCGAGTGGACCATGAACCCGGATCGATCGCCGTTCACATGCTGACTGCCTGATGCCGGGCCGTCGAGCAGCGCCGCTCCGTCGTCGAGATAGAAGCTCAACGTGTCGTCCGAGTAGTCCCGGCTGCATTGTGGGCATCGTTTCATCTTGTCTGCTACCGTGCTGCCATCGCTATCCTTCTTTGATCTCGAGTCCGGCTTTCCTGAGTCCCTCGATCATTCGTTCCGAATAGTCGGGATTGAACCACTTTTCCTGTTCAAGGCGTATCGCCGGCGTAGCAAAGTCAGGCCTGAGGCTCAGCAATTCGGACAAAGCCTTTCTGGCCAGTTCAACTTCTCCGAGCTGTCCGTATGCCGCGGCTATACAGCAATGGGCGGCATAGTGACCGGGCATGTTGATACGAAGAGCAAAACCGAGGGCGTCTCGATAGTCGCCTTTCTCGTATGCGGCGTAAAAGTCCGCGAACCAGTACCATCCGGGATGATGAGGGTTCAGCTGTCTGGCACGGGACGCCAGTTCAAGTCCGCGTTCGTCATCGCTGGCGTACACCAGCAGCTCCGCGAGTACCGCGATGGAGCTCCCGTCGTTCGGATTTAGCGCCACTGACCTCTCAACAGCGTTGCTGAAGCTCTGGTAGTCCTTCTGAAAGAAGAGTGCCTGGGCCAGGCTCGCGAACGCGAGGTGGTTCGAAGGGCCTGCTTCGACCGCCCTCTGCGCCGCCTTCAATCCTTCATCAAGGATTTCCTGCCGATGTCCTGCTTCCTGGGTGTAGTCCTGTACTTCCAGCAACGCCAGCATCGCCCAAGCGTCGGCGTAATTCGGCTTCTTCTGCAGCGCCAATTTCAATCCCGACCGGACATTTGAAAGTTCCTCCGGGGTCAGTTTTTCGAAATACGCGAAACTCCTGAGCACAGCCTCGTAAGGCCGCAGCTCCTCCGGTTTCCGGTCGCTTACTTCGTGTCCCATGCTTCGCGGCAGGAAACCGTGCATGTCGGCGACGGTTGAAACGATACGGGGAACCAGGTCGTCCTGAAGTTCGAAGATCGAATCGGGATCGAACGTGCGGTCGTATGTTTCTGCCCAGATATGCGTCCTCGTGATCGTGTCCACCAACTGGACCGATAATCTGAGCGACGATCCGCCCTGCCGCAAGCTCCCTTCGAGCAGATAGCGTGCTCCAAGCTCCCTGCCAAGCGCGCGTACGCCCGGCGATTCTTCCGAGAACCGGAACGAAGAGCTTCGGGCAATTACCCGGAGGTAGGAAAAACGTGAAAAGCCGGTGATGATGTCTTCGGAAAGCCCTTCCGCCAAAGCCTCAAGATCAGAGTCGTTTCCACGATATTTGAAGGGCAATACCGCTATCCAAAAGCCCTCGTGTGCCCTTTTTGCTCCCGAATCTGCCGGCTGGTCCGCTCCGGGAAGAGAGTCCGGTTCACCTGTCGAACCGTACGAACGCGTCTGTTGCTCGCTCGGGGGCTCCGTCTCGTGGATGAACGCCCGCGTGGTCTCGCCCTGATCCGAGCGGCCGTAAACCAGCGGTGTTCCGTCGTCGAGACAGAAACTCAGCGTGTCGTCCGTGTAATCGCGGCTGCATTGGGGACATTTCTTCATATCAACAGGTCAGAAGTACTGAGTACTGAGAGAATTGATAATTGATAATTGATAATTGATAGTTGTGAATTGGCAATTGAAGATACGCTCTTGAACACTAGTATCATCCCTCGAGCGACACCACCCCAGAGCAGAAAAAATTCAATCATCAATTATCAATTATCAATCCGAACGATCATTCTTCCTCAGTCCTCATCACTCACCACTCAGTCGGGAAATCCCACCTTCCTCAAAAGAACCGGATACCGCGGATCATCTCTCAGAGGGTCCATGAAAGCGTCGACTTTGAGCTGCAGGATATGGAAATTCCTCTCCTTCAGCACCTGTTCGAGCATCTCGAAAGCCTTGTCCTTCTTGCCCAGCATCGCGTAACGCTTCGCCGCCGAATAGGGGGGACCTTCTTTCAACTGGAATTCCAGCAGCGTCT
>JAHEEZ010000120.1 GCA_024640445.1 Acidobacteriota bacterium
GCGGATAGGATTTGCTGTTACAACAGTGTCATTCGATTCCGACTCCATCCGGTCGACGGGACGCATTTCACCTGTGCTGCTTACCAAGGTCGCTTGAGAATCGGCCTCCTCGCTTTCCAGGCATTCATTCCTGCCAACGGTCACGGGGCTGCCCATTATCTTGATCGTTCCACCCAGGACGGTACTTTTGCCACCCTGGTTGGAAAGGATCCTAATCTTCAGGAATCGCGCCGTCGCCGGCGAAGGAAGATCAAATTTTTGCGGATCCGGAACGTTCTTCAATGTGAACTGGCCTACCGTGCGAAAGCCTTTGACGGGACTAATATCAGATACCTCAATTTTGAACGTATCTACCTGGGCCGACTGCCCGTTGCTGGGAAGGGCCGTTACGCGCTGCAGAACAACACTCCCGACAGAAACCTTGCAGATACCCCGGAATGAAAAAACGAAATCGAGAGGAGGATCATTTTCACCGGTCGTCCAGACGATCCGCCCTGCCCCTCTAGGTCTGATCAGGAGGCCGGTTGCGGACGGTTTCTCAGGTCGAGGATAAGAAACCACCGTCCCCCCGTTTTCCGGATCTGCCAGGTTGACGTCTTTCTGCGGAAAAGCCGAAAAAGTCAGAAGCAACAGCACGATCAAAAGCGGGGAAGCGAATCGCATATGGATCTCCTCGTTAATTAAGTTCTTCGGAATTCATTTAAGGCAGTAAGATCAGACAAAAAGCCTAAAATTAAAGGAAAAGGTTTACGGCAATCGTATTTCGTCGAGTGATGAGTTCGGCCCGTTCATCAAAGACCGTCGATGTAATCCCCTATACTCACTTCTTTTGTTCTGCACGGACGGCTTGCCGAAGAATCTGCAAGTTGTCTCGCTTTCACATTCTGATCTTTTCCGGGTCCTACGGCATCGGTAACGCAGGCCAGATCGACGGTGATCTTTGAGACCGTCAGGAATGACAAGTCGGGAGGCGGGTCTTCCGGTCTTGCGTCGGCAACACTGACGATAAAACGGACGATCAATGCAACAGGCCGGATCTTGCCGTTCTCTTTCACGACCCGCCACTCAGCTTTCTTCCCGGTTTCTGAGAATGACGATGAAACGACTCTTCCGAATCTTAGTTCATGTTTCTTTCCATCCGGGTAGACGATGTTAACGGTCTGGCGGAGGTCAACATCAGGAAGTTCCAGCTTATAACCCCCTACGCCTTCGCACAGATACACGGAACTGTAAGGAACTCCATCTATTAATTCTTCTTCGATCTTCTTACATTTATCAAAACTGATATCGGTATACATCGATTCAATCTCGTCGCCGGGTTTACTCGCGCCATTCTCCGGATCTTCATTCGAGTCTTCAGAAGCGGAATCTCCGTCAGCGTCCAGCCTGGCGGTGGTGGAACCATCTGGCTCAACACCTGCGACCGACTGGCCACCTCCGGTCCCCCCGCAACCCCAAAACAAAAGTGTTGTTGCGAAAGTGAGAACGTAGAGTGATCGTGTTTTCATTTTGTATCTCCCTGCCGTCGCAGACAGAAATCTGTCTCTTCCGCGCAAAGGCTGATTCTCGCGCTGTCCAAGTTTCGAAACGCCCAAGTAGTTCCATTGTGGTGGCCCGATAGTATCCAAACTGAGGAATAAGTCAAGAATTTGTAACACTAATACTTACAAAAGCTGGCGGATGTACGGCAATCAGACCGTACAGTCGGTATATCTGATTGCCTCTTGAAATCGAGAAATGGATTGCGTTGATGTCTCACTGGGAGCTTTATCAGGAGATTACGGCTAACCACTTTACATACGGTTAGGAAACGAGCGGCGTGGCATCGAGAGGGCGGCCAGTGCGCATTCCTGGTCGTGTAGAATTGACCCGGATTTGATTACTTGGGAAAAGGGAAACCAGCTTAAGTTCGGCTCAAAAGCGTATCGGCGAGAAAGGATAAGTCTTGCCGGTAGAAGTCATTTAAAATGGGATTAATCAGAGACTAATCTCAGAGGGTCCGGGTCAAGTCAAGAGAGTGACGATCTTGTCAGCATTCGGGCACCTTGGCGGCCGGGATTATATGAACTACGTTTGGTGAAATCGGTACCGGGAAACCGCCGGGTCCGTCTTTCCATCCCGTTCCGTTCATTCACAGTATTTGTCGAGATTCAGGCTGTTGAAAGTGCACAGGCTGGAAAGAAAATCGAGATCAGACTGATAGGTGAAGTAAGTCCACAATCAAGGCTGGTTATGGCGTCTCTCAAAAACCTGCAGAAGTTGAGGGCAGCAAACTTCACTGAACGAGGGGGACTGGCAGAGGGCGTATCATTCACTTTGCCGGTACCCCCCGGGAAGTATCTGATCCAGTAAGCCAGCCATACGCAAAATGTAATCTACGCCGAGAAAGAGTTAGTGGTCCGATGAAATGGACACTACGGCAGGCAAAGTGCCGGAGAGCAGAAAAGTCTTCCAGAGTTACTTCCCTTGGCGGTGCTGAGGAATTGTCCTGGTCGAAAGAGAGGCTGCCCTTCGTTAATCTGGAATCGCTTTCTGGCTCTGTAATTAGACTCTCTGCGTCTGGATCGAATAATCGTTCGCAACTTTCAGCTGAATGCTGTCAAACCCGGCAGAAATGTCGTACAAGTATGTGACTCCGGAAGTGGCCAAATCACAACTAATAGATCCTCCAGTACTTCGCAACAAGTGAAGAATCAAAAGCACGCCGGCAAAAGACCGCCTCGCGGAGTCCCCAAGAGTGGTCTTGTAAGTTCTAAAGAGCTCTGTTGATTGGTACTGAGGGCGGGGATCGAACCCGCACGTCCCGAAGGACACAGGATTTTAAGTCCTGTGCGTCTACCAATTCCGCCACCCCAGCTTATCCGGCGAGAAGATTAGCACGTCACAGTTGCCAATTTCAAAGAAGCTTTCCGCATTCCACGGCCCCTAAAATGACAAAACCGTTGCGAATTGCGATACTTACAAAGACTTGGATTTGGAACTACGCGACCAATGGAACAACTTTCCTGGATACTCTGGGGGATCCTCGGGATCTTCTTAATAATCGCCGAGATCTTCACTTTGGGCTTCGTGCTCTTCTGGTTCGGCGTCGGAGCCTTGGCTGCCGCCGTCGCGGCGGTGCTTGGCGTCGGGCTTTTCGGGCAGTTCCTGGTCTTCACCTTTGTCTCGATCGCCTTGACGGTGATGTCCCGGATGATCTTCTACAAATACAATCCGTTTGGTGAAGAAACAGAGTATCTCACCGGATCGGACGCGCTCCCCGGCCAGACCGGGACCGTCAAGCAGGCAAGTAAAGGCGCGCTTCGGGAAGCCTCGGTTAACGTTTTCGGTTCTACCTGGAAAGCATTTCCGCTCGAGGACGAGCCGGATCTTGTTGAAGGCGAGAAGGTCGAGATCGTAAGCGTGGAAGGTTCTTCTATATATGTAAGGCGCGCCGGGAAACGGCTCCACGGCTGGAAGTCCGATTAAAGCTCACCCAAGCAGCTCTAACGAAATACGCTGGTATCAGAGAATTTCAGCAGTATCCTGTTCGCCAGTATCCTGCTCAGCAGTATCGTGGATGTTATCCGGTGTGATCGCTTCGAGCCGGATCTCGTCTTCGGTGGGTTCTTCGAGGCTGCTCCCTGTAAGGCGTGCGATGATCAGCGTGATGTTGTCTTCGCCTCCCCTTTCGTTCGCTACATTCACAAGCTCCGCTGCAGCTTCCTTCAGATCTTCAAGGTTCTCGAACACGATCTTCTGCATATCGACCCCATCGATCTTGTTCGAGAGACCGTCGCTGCAGACTATCAGAATGTCTCCTCTTTGAGGCACCAATCTCGCGGCTACCGGGTATATCTCGTTTTGAGCTCCAAGCGCCTGAAGGATAACGTTCTTCAATGCGTGGGTCTCAGCCTCTTCCGGCGAGATCTGGCCTGAATCTATGAGTTGCTGTACAAGCGACTGATCTTTTGTGACCTGATAGATCTTCGCGTTTCGTATCAAATAGGTTCTGCTGTCGCCGATCTGTACAAGATCCACCGCGCCATTTGTGATCCCAACTCCTGTGAAAGTCGCGCCCATTCCCTGATACTCAGCTTCGCGGCCTTTCTGATGGATCTTGTGATTCGCGTAGATGATCGAATCATAAAGCCGGCCGACAAGCGTATCGCCCAAGCTGTCAGGCGACGCGGTCTTGTCCGGATCATCCTCAAGCAAGGTCTCGCCCACCGTATCGACGGCCATCTTGCTTGCAACCTCTCCCGCCAGCGCACCGCCCATTCCGTCGGAGACCGCGAGGATCACTCCCTGCTCATCAACTTCGAAGTTCTGCGATTCGATGGACTGCTCGCCGGCATCCTGCCGACTGGTCCATTGCTGGGCATCGGAGATCCTAAGCAACAAATAATTGTCTTCATTGCCTTTTCTGATCCTGCCCACGTGGGAGGTCGCGTGTACTTCTAGATTCAGCATAGTCAACCAAAAGGCCCGCGCGTAAGTATTCGGTGTATGTGCCGGTTCGCCGGATGCCCTCTGAAAAGTCCTTTCAGTTCATCGCCTGATCAAGATCGTAGATCAGGTCTTCAATATCCTCAATGCCGACGGAGATCCTGACCAGACCGTCAGTGATGCCAAGTTCCTGTCTCGTTTCGAAAGGAACGGACGCGTGGGTCATCGAAGCGGGGTGCGAGATCAGACTCTCGACTCCTCCGAGACTCTCTGCGAGCGTGAAAAGCCTGACACTCTCAAGCACTTTCTTCGCGCCCTCAAGGGACCCGGTCTCAAATGATACCATTCCTCCAAAACCTTTTTGCTGTCGTTTTGCCAATTCGTGCTGAGGATGCGAAAAAAGTCCGGGATAAAAGACCTTTGAAACCTTAGGATGTTCAGCCAGGAAGTTGGCAACGGCCTGTCCGTTCTCGTTGTGCTTTTCCATTCTGACGGCCAGCGTCTTCGTTCCACGAAGTACCAGGAAAGAGTCGAACGGAGAGAGGATCGCTCCAACAGAGTTCTGAACGAACCCTATCCATTCCGCATTCTTTTCATCATTAAGGGCGACAAAACCGCCCACGCTGTCGGAATGGCCATTCAGATATTTGGTGGTGGAATGAACTACCACGTCGGCTCCGAGTTCGAGCGGTCGCTGCAGGTACGGCGACATAAAAGTGTTGTCGCAAACCACGATAGCGCCATGGGCATGGGCGATCTCCGAAACCGCGGCGATGTCCGTCACACTCATCACCGGATTGGTCGGAGTTTCCACGAAGACCATCTTCGTGTTGTCGCGAAATGCCTGCTCCACTTTCGTTACATCGGTCGTGTCAACCAGGTCAAATTCGATACCGTAATTTCGCAGGATCCTGTCGAAGAGCCGGAATGTGCCTCCGTACGTATTGTTCCCAAGGATCACGTGATCCCCGGCCTTCACAAGTTTCAGGCAGGTGTCCGTCGCTGACATCCCGGAGGCGAAGGCAAAACCGAACTTCGCGCCTTCGAGAGCGGCGATGTTTTTCTCAAGCGCCGAACGCGTTGGATTCTGCGTCCTGGCATATTCGAATCCTTTGTGCTTGCCGAGTGCTTCCTGCGCGTATGTTGAGGTCTGGTAAATAGGTACGCTGACCGCGCCGGTTGCAGTATCAGGTTCGTTCCCTGCGTGAATGGCTGTTGTCGAAAAGCCCATATTTCGAAATGTTTGCCAACAAGACTCCGGCATCAAGAAAGCCAACGCACAACACAAACTCTTTAATGGGAAAACGCTACTCGGATGGCTTGTTTATCGAGCCAATATGGTAACTTGACGATGGCAAAATTGCAAACGGGCTAGGTTGCCCAATGTCTGAAAATAGTGGAGGTTACGGGCAAATTGGGCAACCTCTGCGGCGTTCGGGTTTTGCCATCATGGCCGAGCGATAGAACAGCGGCTGGAAATCACCCTGGCCATGCACTGGCGACACAATGTGAATCCGCCTGTCCCGAAATGATTCTTGCAAGAGCGATCGCCGTCCGTCAAAAATAAATCGCGGTTCAAACTGAGTAGTATCCAGTTATCGGATTCGGCGGTCGAAACGCTCCCGTTTGGGCCTGGACAGAGCGCCAGGCTTAAGAAGTTCTGCCAAGGCCCGACTCCGTAGGGTCAACAGCAAAGAACGATAATTATTTCCTTCGGCCGAAGATATGCCTTACAATCTGCATAAGCAAAAAAATAGGTAACGCTTGCAGAAGCAAACAGTCGGGACGGAAGCCGGCCACAGTTTCTCAACGCAATCTGAATAATTTTGCCGAATGACGGGCAAAGAGCAAAGAGCAAAGGGCAGATCTTGAATATGTTCGAAAAATTCACACTTGGTATTGAAGAGGAATTCCAGATCGTCGATCCGAAGACCCGGGAACTGAAATCCCACGTTTCGGAGATTCTGGAAGAGGGGCGGCTGGTGCTTGGAGAGAAGGTCAAGCCGGAGATGATCCAGTCGATGATCGAGGTCGGGACCGGCGTGTGCGCAAACATACAGGAAGCACGCGAGGATATTTCCAGGCTCCGGTGCATTATTTCTGGACTGGCCAGGAAGAAGGGACTTGAGATCGCTGCCGCATCGACGCATCCGTTCTCCAAGTGGTCGGAGCAGGAGATCTTCGAACACGACCGCTACAAGCTGCTTGTCGACGAATTGCAGATGGTTGCGAGGAGTCTCTTGATCTTCGGGCTCCATGTCCACGTAGGCATCGCGGACCGCGAGCGGCAGATACACATAATGAACGCTGCCAGGTACTTTCTGCCGCACGTTCTCGCGCTTTCAACTTCTTCGCCATTTTGGCTCGGATTTCATACCGGGCTGAAGTCCTACCGGTCAGAGGTCTTCAAGAAGTTTCCACGGACCGACATTCCTGACCACTTCAATTCTTACCAGGCATTTGAGGGATATGTTGATCTGCTCGTAAGGATGAATTGCATAGACGACGGCAAGAAGATCTACTGGGACGTTCGTCCGCATCCGTATTTCCCCACACTTGAGTTTCGGGTTTGCGACATTCCGACGAGAGTCGACGATACCGTGGCGATCGCAGGTCTTTTCCAGGCGATCGTCGCGAAACTCGATCAATTGATCGACAAGAATCTTGGTTTCAGGCTTTATCCAAGGCGGTTGATACAGGAAAACAAATGGAGGGCGGTCAGGTACGGACTTGAGGGCAAGATGCTGGACCTTGGCAAGCAGAAGGAGGTTCCGGCTAAAGATCTTATTCTGGAGCTTCTTGATTTTGTGGATGACGTCCTCGATGATCTGGGATCGAGAAAAGAAGTGGAGCATATCCATACGATTCTGGAGAGGGGTACGTCCGCCGACGAGCAATTGCGTGTGTTCAATGAGTCAGGTGAGAAATTCGAGCCGGTTGTCGATATGCTGATCAGGAATACGCTCGAGAACGTTCCCGAGCGGTGTTTCGACTGAACCGTTGATCACGATACCAAGTGAAAAGGGCCGCCCGGAACCGGGCGGCCCTTTTGTGTCGCAAACTCTACTTTTTTGAAATCGAGTGCGTTTTGGCAATTTTATTAGAAAGGTCAACAGTGTTGAAACTGTTGCATTCAATGTTTAAATGTGTTAAAACTCAGTACGGTAAGGCCGTACTCCGGTTTTGACCTTCCCGCATATCATTCCAAAAGAGTCTCAGGACCGGGATCGGATTATGAATACAACTGAATCGAATAGACAGCGTGGTTTTTCCTTGATCGAAATGATGATCGTAATTCTCATCATTTCGATCCTTGTTGTATTCGCAGTGGCGCAGTTCGGAGAGGCTTCGACGATCTTCGAGACACAGAACGTCGCCAGAGAGCTGAAAGTCAATCTTGAGCGCGCCCGCTTCGATTCGGTCAAGCGGAGACCGGAAACAGTCGCCGATATGGCAAGCGTCGTGATCAATGACACCACCTCAATAAGCGTCTCGCTGGACCGCAATCAGGACGGCGCGTTGCAGAGCAGCGAAACCAAAGTAATTGATTTCTCGGGACGAAACGACGTCAAGATCGTCGGGGACGGTGTAACTTACCCGGTCACGATAGTTTTTGACCGGCGGGGCCAGGTTACCACTACAAACGGTTTGGGAATCCAGATCTCGCCGCTGTTCATCGTTTGCGATGAATGCACATCATTTGCGGACGCCGACAACCCGACCTCGTATTACATCAAGCTTTCACCGACCGGCACCGTGTCAATGTACGACAACGGCCAGTCGCCTCCTTCTGTAGTTGATCCGACCGTCACATCGATCAACAGCAATACAAGCATAGAGCCGATGGTTTCGACCGCCCCCGGCGCTCTCGATCTGACCGGGATCACGGGCATGCCGACCCCGCTACCGGAAACGTCGCCCAGTGCGACCCCAACCCCTACACCTTCGGTGACGCCTACCCCTCTCAGCTGTGCTCTGAATGAAAGGCCGGCTGTCACCGGCTGCGTTTGCATCTCGCCGCTTTCGGTGCGAGCAGACGGCCGCTGCAGATAGATAGTCCGGCCGGATGCTCCAAGACTTATGTAAACCGACAGAAACAATGCTGAGTTGGGAGCTCCGATCAATCAGGTGAAATCTCATCATGAACTTTAACGAAATGAAGATACGAACGAAATCCATTTGCTCTCCGGCCAAACAAAAAAGGGCTGGCGAGCAATCGGGCTTTACGCTGGTCGAGGTCGTCATAGCGATGGTGGTTCTCCTAATCGCGATGCTCGGCGTCTTTGTCACGTTCACCTGGGCGATCAGCTATAACGCGGGCAATAACTCGCGTTCGGAGGCGCTCGCGATTCTTCAGGGAGAGGTAGAGTTTCTTCGCAGCGCGAAGTTCACCTCCGGTGTTATGGACTCGACGCTCGTCGGGGGAACGCGATCGACGGTGACCGTCACCGGCGACAACGGAAATCTCTTCGTAGTGGACGTGACGATCGATGATGACCCCTTCACCGCGGGTGTTCAGGTCGACAACGCGCTTTCGCTGAAAGAGATCACCGTCACCGTGGCTCTGGCAAGCCCGACCCCCGGATGGCAAACATCCGTCCCGGCTGTCGTGAGATTTCAAAGAGTGAGGGCGAATTGATGGACGTCATGAAAAGAGAATCTAACAGTGTTTCCGGTTTTTCGTTGCTCGAACTGATGATCGCCATGACGATCACTCTAGTGCTGCTTGCGCTTGTGACAACCCTGTTCTCGGGGTCGATGAGCATACGCGAACGCGAAAGTGCGAAGACAGACGCGCTCACATCCGCCCAGGCGGCACTGAATGTAATGTCCCGGGAGATATCCAATTCAGGCTTCGGACTCAGGAACAATGGCGTGGTCGCAGTTGATTCAGGTCTGAACCAATTTCATTTCCGATCGAACTGGAATAACGGAGATCTATTGACCGGTACGGACGGCGAAGACATTACTTACTATTTCGATCCCACGACGGAATCCATCGTTCGCTTCGACGCTCACGCGGGTACGACCACATCGGCGATAGTAAACGGGATAAGTAACGTTGAATTTCAGTACTTCAACTACGCCGGCAGTAATTCCACGCCGACCGTCGTTGCCACACCCGGAATACAAACGGGAAGGGTCCGGATCACGGTGACCGTAAATCTTGAGGACGTTCAGGGGCAGCCAAGCGGACAGTCGGTCCAATACACATCGGATGTGACATTGAGAAACGCAGAGTTCATGCGAAACCAGTATTAGGAAGGTCTGAGGGAGTCAATTATGCAAGATACCAAACCCAAATCGCAGCACGTACGAGATCGGAAGGGTGAAGAAGGAGCCGCAATGGTGATGGTCCTTCTGGTCTCATTTCTTCTGCTCGTTGCCAGTGCAGGCCTCATTCTGGAAGCTGCGCTAAACAGCGCAAACGTGACCGACGCTACGGCTGAACAGCAGGCCTACAACGCAGCGGAGAGCGGAATTCAGCGAACTCTTGACGTCCTTAGAGGCAACACCGTGCCGAGCGTTCTTCTTGACGGAGCTCAGACCGCCGACCATATCAACAATCAGATCGACTTCTCGAAAGCGGTTAATCCCGCAACGTCAAACTTGCCGACCGACG
>JAHEEZ010000362.1 GCA_024640445.1 Acidobacteriota bacterium
CGTCCTGCTGGCGGTCGTCGCTGTCGTTGTCGCTGTCGTGGTTCTGATGAACCTGCCGACTGCCGAAGTTGAAAAGCAGCAGTTACTTGAAGGCGCGCTGATCGAAGGGACCCCGGAGTTCGACGAGTACACGAAGAATATCGTGATAACCAACGACCCCAGACGTATGGCTCAGTCGAAGACAGGGCTTGGCGGCATCGTGATGATGCTCTCGGGCAAGATCCGCAACAGGGGGGACAAGACACTTTCGGGACTTGAGGTGAGCGTGGGGATGATCGATACAAAGAACCAGCTGATCAAGGACAAGAAGGTCCTGTTCGTCCCGAAATACTATCCGGAGCTAAAGCCGAAAGAGTCAATAGACGTGACGGTCAATATCGACGGGTTCAAGGACGACGACGACCGCGCGAACGCCCGCTGGAAGGTCACGGCTATCAAGTTCAAGGATTGAGAGGACTTTGTCTCACGAAATTCGTTTCGAAGCGGGAAGGGAATTAACCGCAGAGAACGCGGAGCACGCAGAGACCTTTTGGGCTGGAAAACGTTTTCAGGGTTCAAGCGTCAGCTAGCCCTTCCGCAAGGCAGAATAGGCCAACGCGAAGGATGCGAAGAGATCTTACGGCAGGGCATGCGGAGATCGTAGATCTTCTTTAGCAGGGTATTGGCTGACTTGTCGCAATCCGCGTTGACCTAAGAAAAGCAAATTGGCAATCTTTCTAACGGTCAGCCCCAAAAAATCTCTGCGTGCTCCGCGTTCTCTGCGGCTAACCCCCTTCACGATCCAGCCGTTTCCTTCACGAACAATTCTTCAAGCGACTGCCTTACAGGCTGGACTGAAACAAGGTGGCCGCCGGCCTTCTTAACTTCATCAAGTACTTTCTCTATATCACCATCACCTTCGACCTGTATGCTCGCGCCGCTGGGCCTGGGCGTTACTCTAGCGCCGGGAACTGTCTGCGGGACGTGTGACAGTTGATCCGCGGTGATGCTCTTAACGTTGATCTCGAACAGCTGGACCTCTCCGCTTGTCGCGAGAAGTTCGTCGAGCCTGCCGGTTGCAACGAGCTTTCCGGAACGAAGGATGGCGACGTTGTCGCACAGCGCCTCGATGTCGGAAAGAATGTGAGAAGACATGAATACCGTTTTGCCCGCCGTTCGCAGTTCCGCGATCAATTCCCGTATCTCGCGCCTGCCGACGGGGTCCAGACCGCTCATCGGTTCGTCGAGAACAACGAGCTCGGGATCATTGATAAGGCTCTGGGCAATCCCGACCCTCTGAAGCATTCCCTTCGAGAACTTTCGAAGCTGGCGGTTCCAGTGCCTTTCTTCAAGCCCGACCTTTGTCAGAAGCTCGCCGGCGACGGCCTTTCGCTTTTGAGCGTCGAGACCGAATAGCTGACCGAAATAGTCCATCAACTCGGACGCCTTCAGGTAATCGTAGAAGTAAGGATTCTCGGGGCAGTAACCGATCCGCGAGCGCATCTTCACATCCGAGATGTCCTCGCCCAGTATCTTGGCGTTTCCGGAAGTGGGGAAGATCAGACCCATCAGCATCTTGATAGTCGTCGTCTTTCCTGCGCCGTTGCCGCCGAGAAATCCGAAGATCTGTCCGGGAGCGACATTCAGGTCCAAATCCTCCAAAGCGCGAACCCTCGTCTTTTTCCAGAAGCCTTTTTCGTAGTCTTTCGTCAGGCCTTGTATTTCGATTATGTGTTCCATATTCAGATTTCGATCTAAGACGTTTCGTCCGAACGGCCGTTCTTTCGGAACGTCTTTCTTATGAGCGGAAAAACAGCCGCAAACAATAGCAGCGCAAATGCTGCGGCCGAGACGACCGCCGCCGCCCGGACCTTGTCCGGCTCCCTGAACCTGAGGCTCAAAGAAGTCGCGTCTGCAGGAATTCGGACCGCAACAAGTCCCTTTTCCGAGCGCGACACACTAAGCTTCTTCGTTCCGTCAAATGCGCGCCAGTGCGGGTAAAACTGAACCGGGATGACCGCCTCGGTCTCCGCACCCGGCGAAACCTCGAATTCCTTTTCGGTCGCCGACCACTTTACCGTCCTAATGTTCCTTCCTTCGGCCCGCGCCTGTTTGGGAGGCGTACGGTAAAAACCGTCTTTCGCCCAGACCGTCCACCAGCAGTCCCTGCTCGGCGAGGTCAAAATCGCGTCGATCTTTGCGTTCGAGAATTCAGTCCGCGGGATAAAGAACGACTGTCTTGTAATGAAGACGGCCGTGACCGTGAAGACGATCAGGCCCGCGCCGAGCGCGACCGTGACGACTGCCCCCGCGCTTTCCTTCATCTTCTCCGAAGCGACGGCGATCCCGTAGGAGGCGAATGCCGCGCCGGTCACGGATACCACTCCAAGCCAACGCCAGGGGAACTGTATCTTCTGAAGGAAACCTATGTTGTCCCAGATAAGCTTGCTAAGGACCGATGACATCAGCAATGCAAGTACCATAGCCAAAAGGCTGCCAAGCAACAGGGAACTCATCTTCTCCTTTCGTCGGAAAAGAAATATCACCGACGGAATGGAGATCAGCACCATTGCCAAGAGCATCAGGTCTCCCAACCAGATCGCCAGTACGTCGTCGCGGATGTTCAGGATGTTCTGGGGCCGAAGCAGGAAATTGTTCGAGTACGCATAGATGTTCGAAAAGTACTCCGCTTTAGAATGGTTTATCCAGGCGAGTTCGGTTAACAACCTTACCCAGTAAAAGGAAGTGGCGGCGAGAGCTGCCGTAATAGCGCTTGCAAGCAACGGGATGCCTTTCGCGAATGTCCCCGAACGGTACAGAATGACAAGCCCGTAAACGGCGAACGCGATCGAACAGAAGATCAGAGAGGGAAGATGCGTCAGGATCAGAATGCCGTAAGCCAAAGCGAGGCCCG
>JAHEEZ010000363.1 GCA_024640445.1 Acidobacteriota bacterium
ACGTGTTCCCTGCTTAGCCTGTTCGCCAGATTTAGGGGTGTCTGCCCGCCGAACTGAACGATCACTCCTTCCGGCTTCTCCTTGTCCACTATGTTCATCACGTCCTCGAACGTAAGCGGCTCGAAATAGAGCCGGTCGGAAGTGTCGTAATCGGTCGAGACCGTCTCCGGATTGCAGTTGACCATGATCGTTTCGAAGTCCGCATCCGAAAGCGCGAAGCTGGCATGGCAGCAGCAATAATCGAATTCGATCCCCTGCCCTATCCGGTTCGGACCCGATCCCAGGATCATTATCTTCCGACGGTCGGTCGGGTCGGATTCGCATTCCTCTTCGTATGTCGAGTAAAGATATGGAGTGTGCGATTCGAATTCGGCCCCGCAAGTGTCGACCCGCTTGTACACGGGTAAGATACCTAGGTCCTTTCGCCTTTGCCTGACCTCACCTTCGCGCGAACCGGTGAGAAACGCGATTCGGCGGTCGGAGAGCGCATATTCTTTTGCAGAGCGGAGCGTCTCTGTCGGAACATCGTCCAGCGAACGGTTCTCGATCCGGTCCTGAAGGCGCATCACTTCGACGAGTTGCTCAAGGAACCAAGGATCGATCTTTGTAAAGCGATGTACTTCGGCGATGGAGTAACCGTGCTGAAGAGCGTAGGTGATGTACGAGAATCTCTGCGAATTCGGTCTCGCCAGTTTCTGTTGTAGTTCGTGGTCCGGTATATCGACAAGCCGCAAAGGTTTGACCGCCTCCAGGGAGCGGAGGCCTTTGAACAGCGATTCCTTGAAGGTCCTGCCGATCGCCATTACCTCGCCGACCGACTTCATTTGGGTCCCCAGGACATCTTCCGTTCCGGGAAATTTCTCGAACGCCCACTTCGGGATCTTTGTGACCACATAGTCGATTGTCGGTTCGAAAGATGCCGGAGTCTTCTTTGTAATGTCGTTCGGGATCTCGTCGAGCGTGTATCCAACGGCCAGCTTTGCGGCGATCTTCGCGATCGGAAAGCCGGTCGCTTTTGAAGCGAGAGCGGATGAGCGCGAAACCCTGGGGTTCATCTCGATGATCCTGATCTCGCCGTTCTCCGGGTTGACCGCGAACTGTATGTTCGATCCGCCTGTCTCGACGCCGACCTTGCGTATGCAGGCGATCGACATATCCCGCAGTTTCTGGTACTCGACGTCGGTCAGGGTTTGCGCGGGTGCGACGGTGATCGAATCGCCGGTGTGGACACCCATCGGATCAAAATTTTCGATCGAACAGATGATGACGACGTTGTCATTAAGGTCGCGCATCACCTCGAGTTCGTATTCCTTCCAGCCGAGGATCGATTCTTCGACCAGCACCTGTGACACTGGCGACGCCGAAAGGCCGCGCTCAACGATCTCTTCGAATTCTTCAGGATTGTAGGCCGTTCCGCCTCCCGTGCCGCCAAGCGTGTATGCGGGACGTATGATCGCCGGATAACCGGTTTCCTTCACGATCTCCTGGGCTTCTTCCCAGGTGTGTGCGAATCCGCCCCTTGGACTTTGTATGCCGATCTCGTCCATCGCGAGCTTGAACAGTTCCCGGTCCTCGCCGACCTTTATTGAGTCGATGTTGGCGCCAATTAGCGTAACGCCAAATTTCTCGAGGACACCTTTTTCGTAGAGTTCGACCGAAAGGTTAAGTCCGGTCTGGCCGCCTACGGTTGGCAGAAGGGCATCAGGCCTCTCTTTCTCGATGATCGCGGAGACCGTCTCGACCGTCAGCGGCTCGATGTACGTCTTGTCCGCCATCTCCGGATCGGTCATTATCGTGGCCGGATTCGAGTTCACAAGCACGACCTCGAATCCTTCCTGGCGCAAGGCCCGGCACGCTTGCGTCCCGGAATAATCAAATTCGCAGGCCTGTCCGATCACAATCGGACCGGACCCTATGATAAGGATCTTCTTGATATCAGTTCTTTTCGGCATCTTTTGGGCGTGAATTTAGAGTTTCGAATGATTATATCTGATTCGCCTGTATTGACTAAGCGGAGGAAGCAGATCGAGGCGCTATTTGAAGCGAGTCGGCTCGATGCCATACTTCGAGACCTTGTAGCCGATGATCCTCTCGGTGGAATCGAGCAGCCGAGCTGTTTTCGCGATATTGCCCCTCGTCGACTTCAACGCATCCTGGATCAGGTCTTTTTCGAAAGCCTCGACAGACGCGGCGAGGGACCCTGTCACCTCAGTGCCGGTCACTTCCGCCGTCTGAAGCGTCGGCGGGAGGTGGTGTCCGTGAATAACTGATGAATCGCAGACAAGCACGGCCCGGGCTATGACGTTTTCAAGTTCCCTTACATTTCCTGGCCAGTGATAGCTTGTCAGCATATCGATCGCAGGGGTCGAGATCCTGCGGATCCGTTTCGAATATTCCACCTCGTATTTTTCGACAAAATGCTCCGCGAGCAGAAGGATGTCGGATTTTCTTTCCCTCAAAGGCGGAAGAAATATCTGGAAAACATTCAGACGATAGTACAGGTCCTCGCGGAACTTACCGGTTGCGATCTCTTGTTCAAGATCTTTGTTCGTGGCGGTTATCAAACGGACGTTCACGCTGATCGTCTCATGCCCACCAAGCCGCTCGAATTCCCTCTCCTGCAACACCCGCAGCAGTTTCACCTGCGTCTGCGGCGGAAGATCGCCGATCTCATCCAGAAACAGAGTGCCACCGTCGGCGGCTTCGAATCGGCCCTTTTTCTGCCTGTCAGCTCCCGTGAAGGCGCCTTTCTCATGGCCGAAGAGTTCGGATTCGATCAAAGCTTCCGGCAAGGCGGCGCAATTGATCTTTACGTAAGGCTTTTTCGCCCTCAGCGAGTTGTAATGTATTGAATGGGCGATGAGTTCCTTTCCGGTGCCACTTTCGCCT
>JAHEEZ010000364.1 GCA_024640445.1 Acidobacteriota bacterium
GGCGCGGGCAATGACAAGCTGGTTCACATTGATTGCTTCGACGGCGATCTGGGAGGTGGAGAATGATTACAGTTTTCAATGATCATCGATCAGGTTTCAATGTGCTGCTTTTGTTCGCGTTAATCCTTTTTGGGACCACCACTCAGGTTCTTGCTCAAGTAGCAGTTAAAGGCGAAACGATCTACACGATGGATGGGTCGGTGATACGTGACGGGGTTGTCCTGACGAACAAGGGCAAGATCGAAGCAGTAGGCACTGCCGCGAACGTGAAGATCCCGGCAAATTACAAGGTCGTTTCCGCAAAGGTCGTCGTCCCCGGCCTGATCGACGCACACTCGGTTATCGGTCTCGCGGGATATATGAACCAGCCGCACGATCAGATGCAGGTCGAGACATCGTCTCCGATGCAGCCAGAACTGCGAGCGATAGACGCGTACAACGCTCGTGAAGAGCTTGTGCAGTGGGTCCGCAGCCTCGGAGTGACGACCATCCACACCGGCCACGCTCCGGCAGAACTTATCTCGGGCCAAACGATGATCGCCAAGACAGTCGGCGACGATGTGGATGAAGCCACGATCGAGCCGCTCGCGATGATCGCAGTGACGATCGGCCAGGGCGCGATCAAAAGTGGAGGCAAAGCCCCCGGAACAAGCGCGAAAGAAGCGGCAATGCTGCGGGAGATGCTTATTAAAGCCTCGAACTACGGCAAGAAGGAAGACGCGCCCCGCGACCTGAAGCTGGAAATAATGAAGAAGGTGCTCGACAAGGAAGTGCCGCTCCTGATTACGGCTCATCGCGCGACCGACATCATGACAGCGATCCGCATCGCGAAGGAATTCGATATCAATATCGTCATCGACGGCGCTTCTGACGCTCACATGCTGATCGACGAGATCAAGGCTTCCGGATTTCCGGTGATCCTTCATCCGACCATGTACAGGGCCGGAGGCGAGACCGAGAATCTTTCGATGACGACGGCTTCAAAATTAAAAGCGGCCGGGATCCCGTTCGCACTCCAGAGCGGGTACGAGACCTATGTGCCCAAGACCCGCGTCGTTCTGTTCGAAGCAGCGGTGCTGGTCAAATACGGAATGTCTTTCGAAGATGCGTTGAGAACCGTAACTATCGACGCCGCGAAGATTATCGGAATGGATTCGCGGATCGGATCGATCACGGTCGGCAAAGACGCGGACCTGGCGATGTACGACGGGGATCCATTTGAATACTCAACGCACTGCGTCGGCACTATGGTGAACGGCAACGTCGTAAGCACTGAAGTGCGCTAGCTTTGATCAGCGAAGAGGCGGCCCGGCCGCCTCTTCGCACTTCAAATTCAATACTATGAGAACTTCCCTTTTCGCAGCCGCTATCCTCTTGCTTTGTTCGCTTTGCTTTGGCCAGCCCCAGCAGGCGAACTCTTCAACCAAACAGCCGTCACCGGAAACTGCGCCTCTTCCGCCTCCGGTCGTCACAAAACATTCGATACGTGTCGGCGGGACTCAGCTCAATTACACGGTGACGACGGGCTATTTACCGATATTGAACGCCGAGGGAAAACGAGAGGCGAGGATGTTCTTTATGGCTTACACGCGGGACGATGCCCCCGCGGGCCGGCCTCTGATGTTCTCATTCAACGGCGGGCCGGGTTCCGCGTCGGTCTGGCTTCATCTAGGGGCTCTCGGCCCCAGGCGCGTGAAAATGCAGCCGAATGGTTTTATGCCCGCCCCGCCTTACGAACTCGTTGACAACGAGGCAACCTGGCTGACGGACACCGATATCGTTTTCATCGACCCGGTCGGCACGGGCTTCAGCCGCGCCGAGGATCCAAAAGAACAAAAGTTCTTTTCGCTTCGCGGTGATCTGGCTTCCGTGGGCGAGTTCATAAGACTCTATCTTTCACGATACGGAAGATGGATGTCGCCGCTTTACCTTGTCGGCGAGAGTTACGGGACGACCCGGGCGAGCGGGCTTTCCGGATACCTGATCGAAAAAGGCATTGCCTTCAACGGCATCATCCTCGTCTCGACGGTAATGAACTTCCAGACACTGAGATTCGCCGACGGCAACGACCTGCCTCTGGTGATGATACTTCCCTCATACGCGTCAACTGCGTGGTATCACAAGAAACTGCCGCCCGACCTTCAGAACAAACCTCTCGGGGATGTCCTTAAGGAGGCTGAATCCTTCGCGATCGCGAGGTACGCGCCGGGCCTCCTAAAGGCCGGAAGCCTTTCCGCTTCTGAAAGGACGGCCTTGGTCAACGAGATCAGCAGGTTTACGGGACTAAGTTCGAAGTTCATCGACCAGAACAATATGCGGATCGAACTCGGCGAGTTCATGAAGGAGCTTCTGAGGGACGAGAAACGCAGCATAGGCCGCCTCGACAGCAGGTTCACCGGGATCGACAAAGAGCCGGCAGGGGAAGGTACTGATTTCGACCCGAGCATGACCGCGATCCGCCCGCCGTACACCGCGACATTCAACGACTACGTGAGGCGGGAGCTCGGATTCGAGTCGGACCTGGAATACTACATTCTTGGCGGCGGCGTCGGAAGGTGGGACTGGAACGAGAACAACGGATACGCGGACACAAGCGGGAACCTGCGCAGCGCTTTGCAAAAGAACCCGTTCATGAAAGTCTTCATCGCCGCGGGATATTACGATATGGCGACGCCGTATTTCGCGACGGTGTACACGCTGGCGAACATGAATCTCGAGCCTAGCCTGCGATCGAATATTTCAATGAAGTATTACGAGGCGGGACACATGATGTATATCGATGAGGGGCAGCTAAGGGCTCTGAAGAATGACGCCGTGCAGTTCGTCCGATCGACTTCGCGCTGATGTCAGTGTTCGGTTCGTCCTGAGACCAAATCGAC
>JAHEEZ010000121.1 GCA_024640445.1 Acidobacteriota bacterium
GTTCACGGAGAGAATACGATCGTCTGCCGGTGGTCGCTGGTCCCGGGACTGAAGACCGTCGATGCTGATCTCAGGCTTGAGTTGAGGCCCTTGCTCGCTTTCGTGGACTATCACTCGATCCGCAGCGAATCCGCAGACGTCGATCAGAGCTTCATTTCTACAAAGAACTGCGTCTGGATGAAACCCGTCACCGGAGCGCCGGAGATCTTTTTCAACCACAACGCAAAGGATGTTAGCGAAACAGGTGACTGGTACCGGAACTTTGAGTACGCGATAGAGAAAGAACGCGGATTCGATTATCACGAAGACCTGTTCCAGCCGTTCTCGATGTCGTTCGACCTGAAGAAACAACCTGCGACCGCGATCGTTTCGACCCGTCAGATCAACTACTCGGACGCCGACGCGTTCGAAGAAGAAGAGATCAACCGCCGAAACGGGCTTTGCGAGATCGCCGGTGCGGATGACGAGATGAAGAAACGGCTGGTGCTCGCCGCCGACCAGTTCATCGCGGCAAGGGGAACGGGCCATACCGTGCTCGCGGGCTATCCATGGTTCTCTGACTGGGGACGCGACACGATGATCGCTCTTCCCGGCCTCACTCTGACGACGAACCGGGAGGGGATCGCCAAGGGGATCCTGAAGGAATTTTCGAAACACGTTTCGGAAGGAATGATCCCGAACAGGTTTCCGGATGAGGGAGAAACTCCGGATTACAACACGGTCGACGCGACGCTTTGGTTTTTTGAAGCCGCAAGGGCGTACGCGGAAAAGACTGGTGATCTAGATTTCATCAGACAGGACCTTTATGAACTCTTCCGGGAGATCATCCGCAAGCACCGCTCGGGGACTCGCTTCGGCATCAAGGTTGATGAGGACGGCCTTCTGAATGCCGGCGTTGACGGTGTCCAGCTAACGTGGATGGATGCGAAGTACGGTAACGAGGTCTTTACGCCCAGGATCGGGAAACCGGTTGAAATACAGGCGCTCTGGTACAACGCCTTGCGTACGATGGAAGGATTCGCGGGACATTTCAAGGACAAGAAACTGGCGAAGAAATTTGGCAAGTACGCGAAATCGGCCAGGTCTTCATTCAACCGGCAGTTCTGGAATGCGGAGGCAGAGTGCCTTTACGACGTTATTGGAGCAGATGGCGCGGACGAATCGATAAGGCCCAACCAGATCTTCGCTGTAAGCCTGAAGCACTCGATGCTCAGCCACTTCAGGGCAAGGAAGGTCGTGCAGACGGTGGAGCGGGAACTGTACACGCCGTTCGGCCTAAGAACGCTCTCACCGTCGGACCCGCGCTATAGGCCCGTCTACATAGGATCGCCGCACGAGCGAGATTCCGCCTACCATCAGGGAACGGCCTGGGCCTGGCTGATGGGAGCATTTATTGATTCACTACGCAGGACCTATCCTAAAGGCCGAAAGCTAAACGGCTACATAGCACAGATCTTCGAGACATATTTCAGGCATATGGAAGAGGCGGGGATCGGCCAGATCTCGGAGATCTTCGACGGCGACGAGCCGCACAGGCCGCGGGGATGTTTTGCTCAGGCGTGGAGCGTCGCGGAGATACTGCGGGTGTTGAGTGATGAGTAGGAAGTGATGGGTGATGAGCGGAGTCAAAAGAAGATAACTCAACAGACATTGAATCCGGAACCTGGAACTCAACTCATCACTCATCACCCATCACTCATAACTACTCCCCCGGAAGATGGAACCACAGGAGAATGATTCACGATGAACAACGGACTGAAGATCCTGATCGCATATGACGGCTCGGGCTCGGCGGACGCGGCGCTCGACGACCTGACACGGTCGGGTTTGCCCGGCAAAGGCGTAACCGCCCTTGTTATCGCCGTCGCCGAAGTCTGGCTTCCGCCGCCGGATTCGGAAGACCAGCCTCACAGACACTTCATCACAGAAGGCCTGAAGCGGCGCTACGAAGAAAATCTAGGCCTCGTCGAGGAAGCTGCAAAGATGGCAGAATCCGCGGCCGAGCGCGTTCGCGGCCATTTCCCTAAGTGGGAGGTCAGTTCGCATTCGACCTACGGTTCGCCGGCGTGGGAGATCCTTGGTTCTGCCGAGGAATTCATGCCAGATCTGATCGTGGTCGGCGCCAAAGGCTGTTCGGCGATAGAACGCGTTCTACTCGGAAGCGTTTCTCAGAAGGTGGTAACTGAGGCTCAATGTCCCGTCAGGGTAGCCCGCGGTCGGGTCATCGTGGACGATTCACCGATCAGAATTCTTGTCGGTTATGACGGGACCGAAGGTTCCAGGGAAGCCGTAAGGACCATCTCCGGGCGCGACTGGCCTGAAGGCACAAAGGTAAAGGTCCTGATCGTGGAGGACTCCATTTTCGTGAGGAGTTCTTTGGAAATAGACGTGGATAATATCAAGAAGATCGGGGAGGAACTGGTTGCGGATCTAAGGCATACGGGACTTGATGCCGTGCTTGAGACCACCGAAGGAAATCCCAAGTCCGAGATTCTTGAACGCGCGGAGAAATGGGACGCCGACGCGATCTTCATTGGCGCGACCCGATACAATGACATCATCACGAAATACCTTCTCGGGAGCGTTTCCTCTGCGATCGTCGGACGTGCGGATTGCTCCGTTGAAGTGGTCAGGCGTGCTGCGTACGGGGCTAAAGAGGGATAATGGATAACCTTGAACACGCCCATACCGACGAAGCGATCCAGAGCCGTCTCGCGACGATTCAGCATTCCTATATCAGGGACTGGATCTACGGCGGGATCGACGGGGCGGTAACAACATTCGCGGTCGTCTCCGGCGTCGCCGGAGCTCAACTGGCGCCGCTTATCGTACTCATTCTTGGGTTCGCGAACCTTGTCGCCGACGGTTTTTCCATGGCGGCCAGCAATTTTCTGGGTACGCGGGCGGAACAGGATGATTACAGGCGCCTTCGCGAGATAGAACTCCGTCACATCGAGCTGGTGCCGGAGGGTGAACGCGAGGAGATCAGGCAGATCTATCAGGCGAAGGGATTCGAGGGCGACGAACTCGATAAGGCGGTCGAGCTTATCACTTCGGACAAGGAACGCTGGGTCCAGACGATGCTAACGGAAGAGTACGGCCTGCCTGCGGAGATCCGGTCGCCCTGGAAGGCGGCAGCAAGCACCTTTTCGGCGTTCCTGGTATGCGGAATTGTGCCGATCGTGCCCTATTTGCTGAAATTGGAATCGTCGTTCGAACTGTCGTGCTTTATGACCGGAATCACCTTCTTCGCTATCGGGGCGCTGAAGAGCAACTGGTCAACTTCATCATGGTATCGTTCAGCCCTCGAGACACTGTTCGTGGGAAGCCTTGCTGCCGTGATGGCCTATGGGATAGGTGTACTGCTGAAAGATATTGGTGGTTGACGGACGCCTACTTCTTCTTCTTTTCAGTCTTCGCGAAGTAGCCTTCCCTGTGCGTCAGCGTGATCTTGTCCCTCGCCAGGTCCTGATTAAGCAATTGAACTTCGATCCGCCTGTAGGAGCCGTCCTTCGCCTGGTTCCTGGGTTCGTAGGCGATTAAGTACTGCGACCGCATTTCATCCTGTATCTGGCTGAACGCTTCGCGCAGTTCTCCCTCATCCCTCGGAAAGAAGGCATGGCCGCCGGTGCTTTCAGAGATCTTCCTGAGCGCCCCCTTGTTCACGCCGTCGTAGTAATTGTCGCCGATGCCGATCGAATAGATAACGGCCTCAGCCTTCAATGCGGCATCGACCGCTTCCTTCATCTTCTTGAGTCCGGAGGTATTTACGCCGTCAGTGAGAAGTATTACCGCCCGCCTGGTTCCTTCCGGTGCGGGACCCAGAACCTCTTCCGATGTAACCCAGATAGCGTCCCAGATCGCGGTCGAACCCGCAGTAGTCTGGTTACCGCCCGAAATAGGCGGCGTGCCGACAACGACGCCGCCACCGACATAACCCGAAGGCGGAACGAACTTGACGTTGTCCACCGCCCTTCGCAACCGCGCGATGTTGCTGGTCATTCCCTGCTCCAGCGTCGCTTCTCCGGTAAAAGATATGATCGCCACCTCGTCCTTTGTCGGACGGACAACTGATTCAATAAATGATTTCGCCGCGTCCTTCTCTTCTGGCAGCGTCCTTTCCTGCGAAGCGCTGGTATCGATGAGGATCGTCAGCGAAAGCGGAAGGTCGATCTTTCGCGCGAACGCGACGATGTCCTGCGTCTCGCCGTCCTCAAGCAGACGGATGTCGCCCTGCTGAAGGTTCGTCAGAAGGCGCCTTTGCCGGTCCTGGGCAGTGAAAAGCACATTCACGACTTCGGTATCGATCACAAGCACGCCGTCGTCCTCGACCGGGAGCGGCGGAGGCGTCGGCGGAAGCGCTGGAGGCGTCGGAGCGGGAGCCGCTGGTTTCGAAGTCTGCTGGGCGCTGCTTACAGCACCAGAAAAAAGACTCGCGACCACGAAGAGGCCGACGAGAAGAAATGTGATGGTTGATTTCCTGTTGATCATTTGCAGAACGGCGCAATTACCTCAGGCTGTCCTTGATCGCCCTGTATTCCTTCTTGGTCCTGATGACGTATTTGTCCTCAAGCGACTTGTCCCTGAACCGGACCTCGATCTGACGTTTTCTCACCCTGCCGTCGTATTCCTGATTGTTCGGGCGGTAGGTGACGATGTATTGCGATTTGAGTTCTTTGGAGATCTCTGTGAACGCACGCTCAAGCGCAAGCATGTCACCGGTGAAAAACGCCTTTCCGCCCGTTTCCTCGCAAAGCCGTTCAAGAAGCTTGTCGCCCTTGTCCTTGATCTGCCCGGCGTCGACGCCGGGAACCGAACCAAGAAAGCCTTCTTTCGTCGAAATGCCGAATATGGTCGTTTCGGTCCGCTGCGCGATATCGATCGCGTCGCTGAGTTCGGCGCGGCTGAAAGTGTCGTCTCCGTCAGTGATTATCACGATCACTCGGCGCCCGGGCGCGTTCCTCAGCTTCTCATCTGAGAACTGCCAGACCGCGTCATAGAGCGCCGTCTGCGAACCGGTATCCTTGACGTCGTCAACCGCCTTGTCGAGCTCATCCAGCTTGTCAGTGAAATCTTCACGAAGTTCGACCCTGTGATCGAAGGTCATGAACGCGGCAAGGTCCTTTCGAAGGGTCACGACCGAATATATGAAATTCTTCGCCGCCTCTTTAGAGAATCTCATTTTTCCGGCGGTCGAGGGCGAGGTATCCATCAGCACGCCGACATATACCGGAGGATTCGACTTCTCGTCTGTAAAGAACGTGAGGTCCTGAGGGATGCCGTCCTCATAAACAAGGAAATCGCTGCGAGAGAGTCCGGTCACCAGCCGGTCTTCGCGTTTCTTCCCTTTCTTCTTCTCAACGGTGATCGGCAGGCGAACCTCGAACACGCCCGTTGGCTCGTCACCGGTCTCATCCGGAGGCGTCGGTTTCGGCTGTGGATTCTGGGCCATCGCGGCTGAAGCGAGAAGGCCCGCCAGCAGCGAGGCAAACAGAAAGTACGTGACTTTTCTCATAACGTAGTTGATTGTTTTCGAAAGGAACCGGACTCAGCGTGTGATGCCACGAGCCAGGGCCTTGTTGCCCTGTCCAAAGGTTCAGATTATATCAGAAGGACCGGAGGGGCGGTAAGCAGTGAGCACCTCCGACTGGAGCGCGGGCAGCCCTGCCCGCCATGAGCGAAGCGACAAACTGAAGTGTGTCGAACAACTGCCAAGAGCATTCCGACCGGTGCGGATTGCAATTTCGGGACTCCGACCGTACCTTATTCCTCGTGAACATCAATCCCAACATTTTTCGTGAGTACGACATACGGGGCATTGTCGGTCCAGACCTGAACGAAAGCGCGGTCAACATTCTCGCAGCCGCCATCGGCACGTTCTTTCGCAAGAACGGAGCAAAGCGGGTCGCGATCGGCTACGACGCCAGGGAAAGTTCTCCGGGCTTCGCGGAGATCCTCACCGAAGGCCTGAATCGGAGCGGCGTCAGTGTGGTTTCCATCGGCCGGGTCCCGACTCCCGTCCTTTATCACACCGTTTACACCCGCGATGTGGACGGCGGCGTGATGATCACGGGATCCCACAATCCCCCCGACCATAACGGTTTCAAGATCTGTCTCGGAAAACAGGCCCTCTTCGGTGACCAGATACGCGGAATAGGCGCGATCGCGGCTTCGGGCGAGTTCTCTGAGGGCACCGGAAGCCGCGAGCGCCTTGAGGTGTTGGACGAGTACATCGAGGACATCCTGTCACGTGTCAGTTTCGGCACTCGAAAACTTAGGGTCGCTGTCGATTCGGGCAACGGGATGGGAGGCGTGACAGCGATTCCGATATACAAACGTCTCGGCATCGATCTGATCGAACTGTACTCAGACCCGGATCCTGCGTTTCCGAATCATCATCCAGACCCGACCGTCATGGAGAATCTGTCGGACGTGATCGCGTCGGTCAGGCAGAACGGCGCGGATGTGGGTATCGCTTTCGATGGCGATGGAGACAGGATAGGCGTTGTCGATGAGACCGGCAGGATCATCTGGGGCGATGAACTTACGGTTCTGCTGTCGCGCTCCGTGCTCGAGGAAAACCCGGGAGCGACAGTGATTGCTGAGGTGAAATGTTCGCAAAAGCTCTTTGACGACATCGCGGCTCACGGCGGAACGCCCCTTATGTGGAAGGCGGGCCATTCGTTGATAAAGGCAAAGATGAAAGAAACGGGCGCCGTTCTCGCGGGCGAGATGAGCGGACACATCTTTTTCGCAGACCGGTTCTACGGGTTCGACGACGCGGCATACGTAGGCGCCCGGCTTCTTGAGATCCTTTCGCGGACCGACAAACCGATGAGCGCCCTGCTCTCCGACATCCCCCCTTCATTTTCCACGCCCGAGATACGAATTCCGTGCCCGGACGACAAGAAGTTCGATGTCGTTGAATCCATAGCTCGCGAATTCTCTTCGACGAACGAGGTCATTACTATCGACGGCGCGCGGATCTTGTTCGAAGGCGGCTGGGGGCTTGTGAGGCCGTCGAACACGCAGGCCATTCTCGTCCTCAGGTTTGAGGCCGATTCTCAGGAGCGGCTTGACGAGATATCCGAGCTCGTGATCGGTCGCGTTAACGAGCGTCTCGTTTGAATCGATCTCCCGCCTGTGAAAATGGTGAATGGTGAATCGTTAATAGTGAATCGTAAATGGTGAATGGTGGACGGACCGGGAGTGTCTGAAGCCCGACCGTCAGGGAGGGCGCGATACGTGGGGCGTGAATGGCAAATCGTAAATAAGCCCCAGGAGTTTCTGAAGCCTGACCGTCAGGGAGGGCTCCCGCGAGCCTTCAAGAATGAAAGATACTCTTGGAGAGCTATCCCATTCACCATTAACAATTCACCATTCACCATTCACGATTCACTATTAACAATTCACCATTCACCATTCACCAACCACCATTCACGATTCACGATTCACGATTAAGAGGCACCTGGAATCCTTGCTTTC
Organism: Acidobacteriota bacterium; assembly: GCA_024640445.1. Taxonomy (GTDB): domain Bacteria; phylum Acidobacteriota; class Blastocatellia; order Pyrinomonadales; family Pyrinomonadaceae; genus Aridibacter. The sequence goes on from JAHEEZ010000121.1 coordinate 7,486, forward strand.
CTGTACATCCTGTTTCTTTCCGCTCTGCTCCGGTGAGAGTCCTTCCTTCCCAAGATTGGACCTGTTTCCTCCTTGCTGTATATTCGTTAATTGATGTTGGGCCCGAAACCGATCATTATTAGCATTAACCGGGACGATTCGCCGTGACAATGGAGCGGCGGAGTTTTTCATAAGGTCCCAAGTCAACAACGGCTTGGGGCTTTTTCATTTAGACATAGGGCCGATATCATTTATGATTTACAATTCGACCCTTTACGGCATTCAAGTATGAACGAGCCACTTAAACTCAAGGACACCATAAATCTCCCGAGAACCGACTTCTCGCAGAAGGCGAACCTCGCCCAATCGGAACCGGCGCGGCTTAAGCACTGGGGTGAGACAGACCTGTACGGCAAGATCCGCGAATCGCGGAAGAACTCCGGCAAATTCATTCTGCACGACGGCCCGCCGTACGCTAACGACAACATCCATATCGGCACGGCGCTGAACAAGATACTTAAAGACTTCATCGTGAAGGCGGCGACGATGCGTGGATTTGACGCGCCGTACGTGCCGGGTTACGACTGCCATGGGCTGCCGATCGAAAAGTATGTCGAAAAGGCTTTATCCGCAAAAGGAAAGAACAAGAACGACCTGCCGGTGGGAACGTTCCGAAGGATCTGCCGCGAGCACGCCGCCAAGGCGCTCAAGGAACAGACTTCAGATTTTCAGCGGCTGGGCGTACTCGGCGAGTGGGATAACCCTTACCTGACGATGTCGAACGAGTACGAGTCGGAAACGGCAAGGCTTTTCGGCACGTTCCTCGAGCGGGGATACGTTTATAAGGGCGCAAGACCTGTCTATTGGTGCGTACACGACCAGACGGCTCTGGCGGAAGCGGAGGTCGAATATCGCGAACACACATCGCCCTCGATCTACGTCAAATTCCCTTTGGCCTCGGATCCCGCGAAAATCGATCCGGCTCTCGCCGGTAAGAATGTCTTCGTCGTCGTTTGGACCACGACTCCATGGACGCTGCCCGCAAACCTGGGTATCACCGTCCATCCGGCGTTCGATTATTCGGCGATCGAGACAGACGGCGAGGTATTCATCGTCGCGACCGAACTGGTCAAAAACTTCGCAGAAACCTGCGGCATCGACGATTACGATCAGATCGCGGTGTTCAAGGGCGAGAAGCTGAACAATCTGGAAGCGCGTCATCCATGGATAGACCGCGCTTCGATAATAATGAACGGCGAGCACGTGACGCTCGGCGGAGAATCCGACGCGGAGACCCAGCTCGACGTGAGCGACGCCCGAGAACGTTCGCAAACGGCGGGAGCCGGGACGGGATGCGTTCACACAGCACCCGGCCACGGCCACGACGACTTTATCATCGGCAGGGAATATGGGCTTGAGGTCTATTGCCCAGTCGATAATGGCGGGCATTTCACCGAAGAGGTCGAGCATTTTGCAGGAATGCAGGTCTTCGAAGCGAATGAGAAGATCGTCGAGTTCCTTCGAGGAACGGGAATGCTTGTATTCACGGAAGACTACGGCCACCGTTATCCGCACTGCTGGCGCTGCAAGAATCCTGTGATCTTCCGGGCCACTCCCCAGTGGTTCATCTCTATGGACGCGGACGCGCAAACCGGACTTCCGGTGTCGCTTCGCGCGAACGCGCTTGAGCACATCAAGGATGTGAAGTGGCATCCTTCGTGGGGCGAGGGCCGGATGGAGAACATGCTGAAAGGACGTCCTGACTGGTGCGTTTCGCGGCAGCGTTCGTGGGGAGTCCCGATACCTGTCTTTTATTGCTCGGGCTGCGAAGAGGCGGTCGCCGATTCTGAGATCGTCGCAAAGGTCGCCGACATTTTCGCCGAAGAGACGTCAGACGCGTGGTACAACCGCGAAGCCTCGGAACTGCTTCCGGAAGGCTTCAAGTGCTCCGAATGCGGCGGGTCGGAATTCACAAAGGAAACCGACATCCTCGACGTCTGGTTCGATTCAGGTTCGTCCTGCGTTGCAGTTCTGGGCACGCGTGACAATCTGCATTACCCGGCCGAGGTTTACATCGAAGGCGGTGACCAGTACCGCGGATGGTTCAATTCCTCGCTTATGTGCGGTCTCGCGAAGCACGACATCGCGCCTTACAAGGCGGTCCTGACGCACGGCTGGGTCGTCGACGGCGAGGGGAAGAAGCAGAGCAAGTCGCTCGGCAACGTAACATCACCGAAAGAAGTGATCGCAAAATCGGGAGCCGAGATCCTGAGGCTTTGGGCGGCGGCGGTCGATTACACCGAAGACGTACGCTGTTCCGACGAGATTCTTTTACGGGTCGTGGACGCGTACCGCAAGTTCAGAAACACGCTTCGCTACGGGCTGGGAAATCTCGACGGATTTGATCCGTCGCGCGATGCGGTACCGTTCGAGGAACTGCTTGAGATCGACCGATGGGCGCTTGCGCGCCTGGATCGCGTGATCGCGAAGGTGTCGGAC
>JAHEEZ010000122.1 GCA_024640445.1 Acidobacteriota bacterium
GCATATGGATGGACGCAAATCCGGAAGACAATAGCTGGAGTGGCCAATGATCGAAAACGGAAGACGGACGTTCGGTAGGTTTATCGTCGAAAAAAAAGATCCGGCGCGGGAACCGTTAGTCGGTCGCCGCGCCGGATAAATCCGTTGCCAGTCAACTAATTTCCGCACTCGCCAGTAGGCTTGTTATTAATACTTGCGTACCGGCCATTCGCGGTTGCTACCAGGACGCACTGTTTCGTATCTGAATTCAGCCAGTAAACGTAACTGGTCGAACCTTTCTTGTAGCCGCGCCCGGATTCGAAGCCTCTTTCGATCAAAAGGGACTCGCCGCCAGCCGCTCTTCCTCCGACCAGGTCGGAGAGATCGACAAGAGCCGTTGGGGCCGAAGTTGCGCACTCGCCGGTAGGTTTGTTGTTAATACTTGCATACCTGCCATTCGTGGTCGCCACCAGGACGCATTGTTTCGTATCTGAATTGAGCCAGTAAACGTAACTGGTCGATCCCTTCTTGTAGCCGCTACCGGACTCGAACCCTCTTTCAATCATCAGATTCTCGCCGCCGGCCGCTCTTCCTCCTACGAGGTCAGAGAGATCGACGAGATCTGTCCCGCCGCTGGTATTTCCGTCCGCCTGGTTGCAGTCGAATTTTCCAACGCTAGCGATCGAATCGTACCTGCCTTCCATAGTGACAACGTTGATACAGATCTTCTTGCTTGGGTTCCACCAGTTCGACCAGATCCGGTCTTCGCCTTTCTCGGACTTAACAAACTTGTAGCCGCGTCTTTCAAGCTGGGTCTCGCCGCCGGCGGCCTTTGCTCCGACAAGATCAGAAAGATCAGAGGGCGTTTCCTGCGCGATAGCCGCGCCGGCGAGCACCACACCGACCGAAAGGCTCAATAACAACCTTTTTAGTGACATATCAAAACTCCTGAGGCAGACGCGCCGGAATCACGTGATTCGTCCGCGCTGCGGTTCGTTGGTAAGTCCAAACGGATCAAAAATCCGCCTATTTTTCGGACAAACCGTCTGCCAAAATCATAGAACCGCCGAACTATCAGCAAATCCCCTTGTTCGTTGTATCGTTACAACTGCCTACGTTGCGGATAAAAACCCTTTAAGAGGGAAGTCGGCCCCGAACTTATCCGTTCCATCCTTCACAATGGGTGGACAAGCTTACGGACACAGATTCTTGCTCCAGTAAGAACGTCCTCTCGCGCATTTATATTGCTTGCCCAGGAAATCCAGGCTGAAAGAATTGTCCTCGACATCGCCGAGGCTTAGGGCTAGCCGGTAAAGGATCCCACTAACCGAATCATCATCGCTCACTTCCTGGGACACGAAGACGACCGTAACGCTCTTTTCATTGATCTCGCCCAACCTGTAAACACTGAAAAGCGGGCTGTCACCCACGTCGATATTCAGGTCTTTCAGCATCTTCAGGGCGCAGTCCCTGGGAGTTCCTTCACATTGAGCCGGGGCATCGAATTCCACTTTGTCCCAACGGCCCTCATCTCTTACAGACTTAGGCATTTTGCCCTGGCCCAAGAGAGTCTGGGACATGACTGCAAATGTAAAGACGATTGCAAATAGTAAGAAGATCTTTCTCATTTTCCCTCCAATTCAAATTGTTAACCAGATACGAGAACTTCCGAATCACTATGATCTCTGTGATGGTGTTTTTCAGCCGTTTGGTGACAAAGACCATCCTGGCTTTGAACAAAAATAGATCCCAACGCTGGTTCTATTAAATCGGTTACTGCAGCGAAATCGCCATTCCGAAGTATTTGTAAACTCCTTAGTATGTTAAACGGGCAAAAGACCAGTCAAATCCAACACAGCATTTGGCTGAAAATACGAAGTTCCACGTAGAAGCGGTGTAAACGCGCATCAACGGCACGAGTAATTAGAATGCCAACGCACTTATTGAGAGAGGCGGTGTTGCAGGGCAATTGTCCATGGGCGATGGCATGTACCGCTGAGACGACCAAAAATCTAATGGGGATGGCTGGACGCGAGGTCTCATGCGTGCGTATGGATCAAAATCGGCGGGGATGAGGTTGGCAGGGCATCGAGTGAGAGACCAATTGACATGGAGGAAGCGGGGAAACGCCTTCTAGTGACCTAACCGCCCACACCTTCTGCGTCTGATAATAAGGATTATGTTATAGATATGAAGGGCGAAACGCAGTGTTTCCTGCTATTCAGGGGTGTTTCCACTCTTAACCGCGTCAAACGCCTCTTTCAAGGCGATCAAGACGTCTTTCTTTGAGAACGGCTGATCCGTGTGGAACTCTAATTCCAGTTCAAAATTTCCACGGTCTGCGCTGTATGAGAATCTGTTAACGGGATCGTCGACTGGTTCACTTTCTCCCGCAGCAGCTGAATCCGAAGGCTTCTCTGTCTTATTGGCCGTTGGGGCGACGTGTTTCGAAGGCTTTTCTGTTTCGACCCTTGCCTTGTCACGGATCTCGGGCCTTTTAAGGTCCTTGTCCTGGATCTCGTTCAGAAGCGTGTTCATGGCTTCTTCGTCAAATTGCCTGGATATTTCGATCAAGACGCTTTTGGCATTGATATCCGCATCCATACAGCGTTTGCGTATGGAAACCGGAAGCCCTGCGATAGCGATCGATTCCGTGACCGTCGACCTGCTCTTGCCAATTTTCTCGGCGATATCGTCGTGCGTATATCCAAACCTTTCCGTAAGCGAGGCGAGGCCGTCAGCGACTTCCCATATGGTGAGGTCCTTTCGCTGCAGGTTCTCTACAAGGGCGATCTCCGCGATCGTATTCTCATCGATGTCGAGCTCGATACAAGGAACTTCCGTCAATCCGGCGAGGTTTGAAGCACGCCAACGGCGCTCTCCGGCGATGATCATATAAGTGCCGTTAGCACGCGGTTTAACAAGTAATGGTTCAAGTACTCCCTGATTCTTTATCGAGGCGCTCAGTTCCGTAAGATCGCCGATCTCGGTCCTCGGCTGTTCCGGGTTCGGTTCGATCTTATCGATCGCGATAACTTTTCCTACTGAACGATTTGCGCTCGCAAGATCCTCCACATAATGAGAATCATGCCGCATCTTGATGCCCAGAGGGAGTCCTTTTTCAGCCACGGCTCAGCACCTCCTGTGCAAGGTTCATATATTCCAGGGCCCCGCTCGAATTTGGGGCGAACGAATAGATCGATTCCTTGTGTGCGGGCGATTCCTCGAGCCTGACGCTTCGGCTGATCGTCGTCTCGAACGCCTTTCCGCCGAATACTTCGCGAACGTGGGCTTCGACATCCTTAGACAGGGTAGTCCTTTTATCCACAAGAGTTACGAGTACTCCAAGCAGCTCAAGATCCGGGTTCGGGCGTGAACGTACTTTCTCTATGGTCTCCAGAAGGTCGTCAGTGCCTTCTAGGGCAAAATAGGAGGACTGGATCGGGATCAGCACGTGGGACGCGGCTACCAATGCGTTCACGGTAATAAGTCCAAGCGTCGGGGGAGTATCAAAGACGATCAGGTCGTATTTCCCTTTCAAAGGCTCTATACGCTCTTTCAACCTGTAGATCGCGTCGAACTCGCCAACGAGTTTCGCTTCCAGTTTTGCCAGGTTGATCCTGGACGGAATGACGTCAACTCCTGTAGAAGCAGTGGGATATATAAAATCTTCAAGATTTCGGTTTAAGTCTGTAAGGAGCTCATACGTGCTCCCGTCGACGTTGTCGTATGAAATGAAAGACAGTGATGTATTGCTTTGGGGGTCGAGGTCTACGATAAGCACCCTCTTGCCCTGCAGGGCGCATCCCGCTGCGAGGTTTATCGCGGTCGTCGTCTTACCGACGCCGCCTTTCTGGTTGGCTATTGCAATGATCATTCGTTCTTTAATGCTCTAGGATCTAATCGATGAGGTCAGGCCATTCCTCCGGCTGGACGGGTTCTTCGGTATCGAACACCGGTTCTTCCGTCTGGGACGACTGTCCGGAGATCTCAAATATTTCTTCTTCCACGTAGATCGGACAATCGGTTCTGAGTGCAAGGGCAATGGCGTCGGAAGGCCTTGAGTCAAACAGAACGGTTGCTCCTTCCTGGTCGCTGAGCTCGATCTTTGCGTAGAAAGTGTTGTCCTTCAGGTCCGAGATAACTATCTTGTTGACCGTATAACCGATCTGGATGATGAAGTTCCTAAGCAGATCATGGGTCATCGGTCGCTGGGGTACTATCTTTTCGATCTCCAGCGCGATTGCGTTGGCCTCGAACGCGCCGACCCAGATCGGCAGAATCCTCTCGGAGTCTACGCCCTTAAGGACGACGATCGGCGTATTGCTGTTTGGATCCATTATCAAAGCGCCGATTTTAACCTCGATCTGCATGCACCTATCCTACAAAATTTACAAGCTTTCACCAAACAAAGTATTGCTTTTGATTTCGGTGATCCGGACAGTGCGGATCTCGCCCAAGAAACTCCGACGGGCCTTGAAATTAACTACCTTGTGGCAGGTCGTGTGGCCGGAAAGCTGGCGGTCATCCTTGCCTGAGATCTTCTCCGCAAGTACTTCCATATCACTTCCGAGCGTTCTTTCAAGCGAACGCGCCTGATTTTGTTTCTGCACTTTCTCAAGTTCGAGGAAACGGCGTGTCTTTTCATCCGCGGGGACATCATCTGGCAGCTCGGCCGCAGGGGTTCCGGGCCTTGGTGAATACTTGAAGATATATGCCGAATCGTATTCACAATATCTCACAAGATCCACGGTTTCTTCGAAATCCTGCTCGGTCTCGCCGGGGAAACCGACAATAATGTCGGTCGTGAGCCCGATCTTCCTTGGCGATCGTTTCAAGAGGTCGATCCGTTTCCTGTAATTCTCGACAGTGTGTCCTCTGCGCATGGCGCGGAGGATCCGGTCGCTGCCGCTTTGGACAGGCAGGTGAACCCAATTGCATAGATTCTCGTGTTCATTGATCGCATCGACGATGTCGTTGTGAAAATCGCGGGGAAATGAGGTCGTGAACTTTATCCGTTCGATCCCGGTCGAAGCGGCCGCACGCAGAAGCCTTGAAAACGGCGTCGCGCCCCGGAATTCTTCAAATCCGGCGTCAGTCAGAGGCCTGTAGCTGTTGACGTTCTGGCCGATCAGATGCACCTCTTTCACACCCTGCCTTCTAAGGTCCAACACCTGCCTGACTATTTCCGCGGGTGGAAGGCTTTTTTCCCGGCCCCTGGAAAACGGGACTATGCAATAGGTGCAGAACTTGTTGCAGCCTTCGATTATCGGCACGAAACCGACATAAGGAGAGTGCCGGTGGGTCTCAGAGACCGTCCAGTCGTAATCGTCTTCGCGGCCCTTAAGGTCGAGCACGCGTTTCTCGCCTTCGAGAGCCTTCCCAATGGCCTCTGAGATCCTGCCGACCGCACGTGTGCCCACCACGAAATCAATGCCGCGCCCGCCTTCGAAAAGATTCTCCCCTTCGAGCTGGGCCACACATCCCATGACGCCGACCATCTTCTTCGGGCCGTATGCCTTCTGGAGCTGCCCGACCCTCGTATACAGCTTGTGTTCCGCCTTCTCACGTACCGAACAGGTGTTGAATATCACCACATCGGCGGACGACTCATCCGAAGTGAGTTCGAACCCGTCCGATTCGAGGTGAGAGGAGACCCGCTCTGAATCAGAAACATTCATTTGACATCCGAAGGTTTCCAAATAAACTTTTTTCATATCACCGCGCTATTTTTCCCGTCAGGCAAGTTGATAATTATGTCGAAAACAAGGGATTTTGTCCATTTGCACGTGCATACGGACTTCAGCCTTCTGAGGGGCTGCATCAAGCTCAAACCGCTCATAAAAAGGCTGTCCGAGCTTGAAATGAGCGCATGTGCTATCACCGATTATGCCAACATGTTCGGCGCGGTTAGTTTTTACCGGCAGATGACCCAGGCGGGCCTGAAACCGATCATCGGCTACGAGGCGAATCTCACATTCGGCGACCGTATGGAGAAGAAAGCGGTCGTCGAAGCGGGAGAACTTCCGTATTATCACCTCGTTTTGCTCGCAAAGGACAACAATGGCTACGCCAACCTTGTGAATCTGGCCTCAAAAGCCTACACGGAAGGCTTCTATAACAAGCCCAGGATCGATCTGGAGCTGCTGGAAGCCAACAAGAAAGGACTGATATGCCTGACATCCGGGCTGAAAGGTCCTGTCGGCCACCATCTACTGAACGCAAACGCGGACGGAGCGGTAAAGAACACACGGAAACTGCACGACATTTTTGGCGACGAACTGTATCTGGAGCTGCACGATCATGGAAAAGGGGAGGAAAAGCAGATCCGCCAGGCTCTGTTGGAGATCTCCGTCTCGGAGGGTATCCCTCTCGTCGCGACCAACGATGCGCATTATCTAAGTCCGGACGATGCGAGGGCGCACGAAGTCCTGCTCTGCATAGGGGAAGGAAAGACGGTCGCAGACTCCACGCGCCCACGGCTCGGCGCGGATACGTTCCATCTGGCCTCGAAGGAGGAAATGTGGAGCCTTTTCGGCGAAGATCATCCGGAGGCGCTCGAGAACACAGTTAAGATCGCGGAACAATGCAGCGTCGAGTTTTCGCTCGGGGAGAAATACTTTCTTCCGACATATCCGATCCCGGCGGAGACAGGCGCGGCAACCGAGCAGGAATACCTGATGGAGGTCGTCGAGGAAGGATTTGCACGCAGGAAGGAGACCGTTTGGGACCGGGCGGCTGCAAAAGACGAACTGAAATACCCACTGGAAACCTACCGGGAAAGGCTTGTTGAAGAATTCCGGATCATCGAAAAAATGGGTTTTCCGGGCTATTTCCTGATCGTTTGGGAGTTCGTGAGGTTCGCGAGGGAAAAGGGTATTCCGGTCGGCCCCGGACGCGGTTCTGCCGCCGGTTCGCTCATCGCGTATTGCCTTGAGATCACCGATATCGATCCGATCCAGCACGATCTGCTTTTTGAACGCTTCCTGAATCCGGAAAGGGTTTCAATGCCCGACATCGACATAGACTTTTGCGTGCGCGGCCGTGGGGAAGTTATCGAGCACGTGGCATCGTTTTACGGAAGGGATTCCGTATGCCAGATAATTACATTCGGTACGATGGCGTCCAGGGCTTCGATCAAGGATGTAGGGAGGGCGCTCAACATGGCCCTCGCCGACGTAGAGAAGATCGCAAAGCTCATACCTCCACCTGTTCGAGGTAGGAACGTCAGCATAAGCCAGGCTCTCTCGCAGGTGCCCGAGCTAAAGAAATCCGTCGATGAAGACCGCAACGTCGCTGAGCTGGTCGATCTGGCATTGAGGCTGGAGGGCTGCGCGAGGCATACCTCGGTTCACGCCGCAGGCGTCGTCATCTCCCCAAGGCCGCTGCACGAACTTGTTCCTATCGCCATCTCCAGCCGCAACGACGAGATCACCAGCCAATATCCGATGCTTGACCTGGAAGAAGCCGGAATGCTTAAGATGGATTTTCTCGCGCTGACCACCTTAACCGTGATAAACGATTGCTTAATTGCGATTAAGCAGAAGTCCGGAGAGACTGTGGACTGGAGCGCCGTTCAGCTCGATGATCAGGAGACGCTTAAGCTGTTCGGCGACGGCCGTACGGATGCTGTTTTTCAGTTCGAGTCCGGAGGCATGCAGGAGATCTGCCGCAAGCTGAAACCCAAGGATCTTGAAGACCTCGCGGCGCTCAATGCCCTGTACCGACCTGGACCCCTGGACGGCGGCATGGTTGACGACTTCATCGCACGCAGAAGAGGTGAGAAGGAGGTTTCATACATCGTTCCGGAAATGGAAGATATTCTCAAGAACACCTTTGGAATACTCGTTTATCAGGAGCAAATAATGCAGCTCGCGCAGAAACTTGCGGGATATTCGCTGGGTGAAGCGGATATGATGCGCAGGGCGATGGGCAAGAAGAAACGAGAGGAAATGGCCAAGCACGAGCGCCGATTCATTGACGGCGCTGTGGAACGGGGGATCGCCCGTGCGAAGGCAGAAGAGATCTTCAGTCTCATGGCGCAGTTTGCCGATTACGGCTTCAATCGCAGTCACTCGGTTGCGTATGCTTACGTCGCATTTCAGACTGCTTATCTTAAGGCGCATTATCCTGCTTACTTTTATGCATCTGTTTTATCCAGTGAGGCGAACGATTCAGCGAAGATCTACAAGTATGCCAACGAACTTCGGAACTCCGGTCTGAGGTTGCTGCCTCCGGATGTCAACGAGAGCGATTCCGGTTTCACTCCGCTTGAGGGCGCGGTCCGTTTTGGACTCAGTGCGATAAAAGGTATCGGCACAGCAAGTGTTGAAAGCATTATCGAAGCGCGAGGTGAAGGAGGGCCGTTCACTTCCCTTTTCGATTTCGTTTCCAGGGTCGAGCATGGATCGTTGAACAAGAGGGCGCTGGAAAGCCTGATATGCGCCGGCGCATTCGATTCTATGGATCCTGCGAGAGAACCGCAGGCCTGGCGCGCGCGTTTGTACGAATCCATCGAAGACGCGCTGTCTCAGGGCCAGAAGATATGGAACGACCGCCGGATGGGCCAGGGCGGGCTTTTTGCCTCCGGCGGCGCCGGAGCAGCCGCAGCACCGGTCGAGATGCCTCATGCAAGGCGCTGGACTACCTCGGAATTGTCTTCCAGGGAGAAAGCAGCAGTCGGGTTCTATCTGTCAAGCCATCCGCTTGAAACGCACCGTAAGACGATTGAAGATCTATCGGTTAACGACATCGCGGCTCATAGTGATGTCATGCAGGGAGATAATGTTAGACTCGCAGGGTTGATAACAAAGGCACAGGCGAGGCAGAGCAGAAAAGGCAACCGCTTCTGCATCTTCAGGCTTGAGGACCAGACCGGCGGGGTAAAATGCCTTGTATGGGCAGAGGCATTCGCAAAATTCAGCGATATTCTGAAGGACGATGAATTGATCGTTGCGGAAGGCCGGGTGGAATCCAACGACGGCAGCGACATCACGGTTATCGTTAGCGAAGTAAGAAGCCTTTCGGAGGTAATGTATAAAACAGCCCGAAAGCTTATAATCGGGTTTCCCGAATCGGGAACCGGCGAAGTACTCCTTGAAAGTGTGTTTGGACTTTTGGGGAATGCGAACGGACCATGTGATGTCTTTCTCGACCTTCCAGCCGACCAGGGTATTACCGTGCGGATGCATGCTAAGCCGTTCCGGATCGTCGGTTCGGCGGTTGTTGAAAAGAGACTACAGGAAATAGGCTGCACAGTGATTTGGGATTTTGCTTAGGACGTTATGGACAAGAACACAGAAAGCGCATTTGAGCGTGTACAGCGCGCAAGACATCCGGAAAGGCCATATTCCCTGGACATCTTCACACATCTGTTCACGGATTTCGTTGAATTACACGGAGACAGGCGTTACGCGGACGATCCGGCCGTTGTTTCCGGATTCGCAAAGCTTGATGGTATTGATGTCGCCGTGATCGGTCACCAGAAGGGCCGGGACACGAATCAGAGGCGTCACCGAAACTTCGGAATGCCGAAACCGGAGGGGTATAGGAAGGCGCTTCGGATCATGAAGCTTGCCGAGAAATTCTCGAGACCGATCATAACTTTTATCGATACCCCGGGCGCGTATCCGGGGATCGATGCCGAAGAAAGGGGACAGGCGGAGGCGATCGCATTCAATCTTCGGGAAATGGCCCATTTGAAAGTTCCTGTGATAATCGTGATCCTTGGGGAAGGCGGATCCGGCGGCGCGCTGGCGATCGGCATCGGAGACCGGGTACTTATGTGCGAGAATGCGGTCTACTCGGTGATCTCGCCGGAAGGCTGCGCCTCGATCCTGTGGAAGGACGCGAGCCAGTCCGAGAGGGCCGCAAACAGTCTTAAGCTCACCGCGAAAGACCTTATGGGCCTCGGTATCGTCGACATCGTGATCCCGGAGCCGGAAGACTGGAAGTTTTCTGAAGATGACGAAGG
>JAHEEZ010000365.1 GCA_024640445.1 Acidobacteriota bacterium
GCGCATCCTGTCTCTGCATTTCGATCTTGTTTATGGTAACTTTATGTGAATTCGACCTCAATCCGCAGCATCAGCAATGAAACAGTACCAGGACCTTCTAAGGCATATTCTTGAGCAAGGCATCAGGCACGAAGACCGGACCGGAGTCGGTACGATCTCAACTTTCGGCTATCAGACAAGGTTCGATCTGGGAGAGGGATTCCCGATCGTTACCACGAAGCGGGTACCGTTCCGATGGGTTGCCGAAGAGCTCTTCTGGTTCCTTTCAGGTGACTCGAACGAAAAGAATCTCCGGGAACGCGGTGTCGACATATGGAAAGAGTGGGCTGACGAGGAGCATACGTTGCGGTTTGGGAGGAAAGAGGGTGATCTCGGTCCGATCTACGGTTATCTTTGGCGCAGTTTCGGGGGAGATTACCCGGAAAGAAACGGTTTTGACCAGATAAAATGGCTTATCGAAGAGATTGAGAGGAATCCGAACTCAAGACGCCTTATCGTTTCCGGATGGAATCCCGAACAGGCAGGTCAGGTGGACCTTCCTCCGTGCCATACGTTCTGGCATTTGAAGGTTGAGAACGAAAAGACCCTTCATTGCCAGCTTTACCAAAGGAGCGCGGACGCTTTTCTCGGAGTGCCGTTCAACATTTCCTCTTACGCGCTTCTTACTGAGATAATCGCGCACGTCTGCGGGCTTGAACCCGGCGAATTCATACACACGTTCGGCGACCTACACATTTACCTGAATCACATTGCGCAAGTGGAGGAACTCCTATCGCGAGATCCGCTTCCGCTTCCGAACCTCGAATTCGTAAACGCTGAAGATCTGAAGGGATTCGAAGGCCTGCTCAAATTCGAGTATGAGAACCTGAACCTTGCCGGATATCGTGCGCACAAGAAGATCGCGGCGCCTGTGGCCGTATGAACACCACTGAATGAAGAAATTCTTAACTGCTTACTGGCGCGACCTGGTAATGGCCAATTACGAACTTGATCCGGACCTGCTGGCCGACCTTCTGCCTGCGGGAACCAAGATCGACCTGCATGAAGGCCGTTGTTTCGCCAGCCTGGTCGCGTTCAAGTTCGAGAATACGAAAGTTCTCGGGATCCCGGTGCCGTTCCACACCGATTTCGAAGAGGTGAACCTCCGCTTTTACGTGACGCACGATGCCGGCGGCGAAATTCGTAGGGGAGTGGTGTTCGTCAAAGAGATAGTCCCAAGATCCGCCATAACCTTTGTTGCCCGAACGATTTACGGAGAGCCGTATGAGACCTGGAAGATGTCTCACGCGGACCGTGAAGGCGGGCTTGAATACAGTTTCGAGAGGGGCGGGACAAAAAACAGGGTCGGCGTGAATCTCGGCGAGAACAGAGGTGTTCCGGACGAAGGTTCGCACGGCGAGTTCATTATTGAGCATTATTGGGGATATACTGCGCGGGGGAATGAAAGAACAGATGAATATAAGGTCGAGCACCCTAAATGGGAGTTGTTCGACATAGAATCGAGCGAGATCGAAGTTGATTTCGGCGCCACTTACGGCAACAGGTTCTCATTCCTCAGTGATACGGAACCTTATTCACTTCTGATGGCAAAAGGTTCGGAGATCTCGGTTTACAAGGGAAAGAAGATCAGGGGTTGATCGATAGCCGGAGATTCAGATGGCAGAAGAGAAGGAATATACCAACGGTGAATTGACGGTCGTCTGGAAACCGGACCTTTGCCAGCATTCGGGAAACTGTGTAAGGGGGCTTTCGCAGGTGTTCAAACCGGGTGAGAGACCCTGGGTCCGCGTCGAAGCCGCCTCTTCAACCGAGATCAGGGAGACGATCGATACCTGTCCTTCGGGCGCTCTTTCTTACAAGGAGTAAGACCACAAGGACCCGACACGGTCCGGCGTATTATGGCAGTCATAGGAATAGTAGCGGTCTCGCAGGATCTGGCGATCGGAAAGGGTGGAAGACTCCCATGGCATTACTCTTCCGACCTGCAGTTCTTTAAGAGAACGACGCTCCACAACGCGGTCGTGATGGGATCGAACACCTGGCGGGGCATAGGGAAACCATTGCCCCAGCGTTTGAACATCGTCCTTTCCAGAACGGCCCAGATAGATGACCGACCGGGGGTGCTGCTTTTCAGAAACACGGAAGAAATAATGACCCTTTCGGAGTATCTGAACTGTGATCTCTTCATAATCGGCGGTGAAAAGACCTACCAGAGCTTCAAAGGACTTATCAACCGCTGGATAGTGACCAGGGTTCCGATCACTGTTGATGATGCCGACACTTTCATGCCGGAAGATTTTCTGGATGGTTTCGAACTTCTGATCACCGAAGAAGGCGATGAGGGCCTGACGATAAAGACCTACGGCCGGACTTCTGAATCCTGAGGCACCAACCCGGGAAAGCAAAACAGGAGAGCAGCACTATGATGGGAGGCAGAACCTGGGACGACTGGATCGACGAATACTCTAAATCGCACCAGCACCCAATGAACAAGCTGACGCATTCGGTCGGCATTCCAATGATCGCTCTTTCGCTGATACTGATACCGACTTGTTTCTTCGTCACTGGTTTCTGGAAGATACCCCTTGCGCTTTTCGTCATCGGGTGGATCTTGCAGTTCATCGGACATTACTTCGAAGGAAAACCGCCCGAATTCTTTAAGGACTGGCGTTTCCTTTTCGTAGGACTGAGGTGGTGGCTTAAGAAGATCGTCGGCGTCGGAACTCCCGCCGGAGACAGGCACTAATCATTTTTTTCGCGTAGCGACAGGCCCGGCGAGACTGACTTTGAGCAATAGCGGCCCTCCTTACATCCTTGCACTCGACATAGGGACGTCAGGAATACGAGCGTCCATATTCGACAAACGTGC
>JAHEEZ010000366.1 GCA_024640445.1 Acidobacteriota bacterium
GACTCGTACAAGGTCGTTCGTCTTCACGCCCCATCGTTTCGCGTCTTCCGGGTGCATCCAGAGAGGATTGCGGTTGGCGATCTCTGCAAGCCACTTTGCGTTCCCCGAACGCGAATGGATCAGCGTTGGAAGGCGGAACGTCGGCACAAGCACGATCTCGTCGTCCTTCAGGTTCTCCTGGTGGATATGGCTTTTGACGTAGACCGGCGTCTTGTATTCCGGCCAGCCCCAGTCCTTCAAGGTCGAAGAAAAGAATTCCTGCCGCCTTGAAGGCGTACCGAAACCCTGATGCGCGTTGCCGTCGATCGAAATTCCGATCACCTTGCCGTCCTTTCGGATCTCGCCTGTCAAGGGATCTGTCTCGGCGCCTTCGACCGCATCTCCCGAAAGCTCGTGCAGATGTACGTTGTATGTCGAAGATTCGACCTCGAAGGCACCGTATTTCCGCATATACTCGAGTGCCGAAAGCCCTTCTTCCGCAGCTTTTTCCGGCAATCCTTTGGTATTCTCGAAGATGAACCGGTAATACTCGTCGATCGTGATCTTCTCGCCGGGTCTGTACGGCGAGATGAAATGCTCGCGGATGCCGAGCGAACCGTCAGGGTCGATCCTCCACGAAAGCTCGATCCAGAATTCATCCTCTTCCCAGACCTCGCCCGGATTTGTCTCATAGGTGAACTCGACCTCTTTGCCCATCTTTCTCGCCGCTTCCCGCAGAACGGGCTGTCGGAACCCGATCCACTTTCCTGAATGCGTCTCGTAACTGATCAGGTCGTGGCGTTCGCTGGCGTGGCCCATCGGAAGGACGTAATCGGCGAAATACGCTGTTTCGTTCCACGTCGGGGTCAGCGCGATCGTCATCCCGATCTTCGATTCGTCGGATAGCGCTTCCATCCACATGAAACCGTCCGGATAGGTCCACACCGGATTGAACACCCGCGTGAAATAGACCGAGAGCTTTCCACGTCCTTCTTTCAGGAAATGCGGAAGAAGGAAGCTCATCTCGTAATGTGAGAGCGGATATTCGTCGGGGAAGTGAAGCCCGTTCCAAAACTTCTGCGCCGGCGGCGAAGAGAATCCCTTTGGTTTGAACTTGTTCCACGCGGAGGGCATCGTGCCACCGACCGTGCCGACGCTGCCGGTCAGAACGTTCAGAAAATGAAGGCATCTTGAGACCGCCCAGCCGCCCAGGTTGCCGCTTCCGGCGCTGCGCCAGTTGTGGCTAGAGAAACGCGAGCCCGCCTCGCCGATCTTTCTCGCTACATCGACGATCATCTCCGGGTCAGCGCCGCTCTCTTGTTGGGCGAATTCGGGAGTGTACTCGGCGTAGAGCTTCTTCATCTCGTCGATGAAGTTCTCGAACGTCACTTCTGCCGAAGAATTGAGCTCCTTCAGGCTGTCCCGCCAGTTCACCCAGTTGTAGATGAAGTCCCTGTTGTAAAGCCCTTCGTCGAGGATGATCTTCGCCATCGCGAGCAGGACCGCCGCCTCGCTGCCCGGATAGGTCGGCATCCAGTAGTCCGCCATCGACGCCGTGTTCGAAAGGCGCGGGTCCATCACCGCCATCTTCGCGCCGTTCATAAGGCCCTCGATGATGCGCTGGGCGTGCGGATTGAAATAATGCCCCGATTCGAGATGCGCGGAGATCAGGAGTATGAATCGCGCGTTCGCGTGATCGGGCGAAGGCCGGTCGGCTCCGTGCCAGATCGCGTATCCGAAGCGGGCGCCGGCAGAGCAGATATTCGTGTGGCTGTTATGGCCGTCAACGCCCCACGACTGGAGTATGCGGTCCATGAACCCTTCGTGGCCTGGGCGTCCGACGTGATAGACGACCTCGTTCCGGCGCTCGTCTTTGAGTGTCTCGCGGATCCTTGACGCTATATCGTCTAGAGCTTCGTCCCAGGAAACCCTTTTCCATTTGCCCTCGCCCCGCTCACCTTCACGCTTCTGAGGATAGAGGATCCGGTCGATGTCGTTGATCTGGTTGATCGTCGCCGGTCCCTTCGCGCAGTTCCTGCCGCGGCTGCCCGGGTGATAAGGATTGCCCTCGAATTTGCGGACCTTCATCGTTTCCTTGTCGATGTAGCTCAGAAGACCGCATCCCGACTCGCAGTTGAAGCAGGTCGTCGGGACGATCATGTAGTTCTTCTTCTCGCGCCGGAGGCCGCTCTTCGCCTCGTATTCCGTCCAGTCGTCCCATTTGTCCGGCGGCGGATAGTTGGTAAGGGCACCGGGCTCGGTCAGTCGGGGAAGGGCTTCGGGTCCTTCAACGTGAAGCTTTTCGATGATGCCGAGCTTCTCGGCGACGGATTCTATGAATGAGGGTTTATGGGTCATTGATTGTTACCGGCGTCGGTGTTCTCGAAAAACCCATCGTTTAGAGCAGCGCTCTGCGCTGCTTGGCAACGCGAAGCGTTGCTCTAAACGGGGCGCACTGAAATTGTGTGTCGCAGCGCTTTGCGCTGCCTGGCAACGCGAAGCGTTGCTCTAAACTACAAAAAAGACTCTGCGTCTCTGCCCCTCAGCGTCTCCGGAGTGAAAACATCTCTATTCACGATTCACGATTCACGATTTACGAGAGAGATATTTCCTGGGGCGCTTTCACCCAGATCACCTGAGCGAAGTAGAGTCCCAAAAGAATCAAGAGCCCAGCCATTCCCAGCACCGTGTACTCCGTCGAAAAATACAGAAGCGCCGCGGGCAACACATTGCCCACGACTACCATTCCCGCCCAGAACAGCGTCGAGTACTTTCCGCTGACGATCATCTTCACGGTCGTTTCGGCGTCCTCGCTCCCGTGCGGCGTGACCAGTTCGATCGCGAGCGTCGCAAGGTGAATCAGGATCATCGCCACCGAAACGAACGCAA
>JAHEEZ010000123.1 GCA_024640445.1 Acidobacteriota bacterium
GGCGTTGATCTTGCCCACCGTGATTACCACCGGAGCGGTCGTTAGGCGCGAGCGACGGCTGACGATGGTCTGCAAACCGTTGATGATCTGCGATGCCGTTACGATCGGGTCGATGCCTTCCCAGGGAGTCGAGCCGTGTGCCTGGCGACCCTTCACTTTGATCTTGAACCAGTCCGACGAGGCCATCGCGGCACCGCTTTTGTATCCGATCTTGCCGATCTCGGTCTGGGCGTTGATGTGAAGGCCGAAGATCACATCTATCTTAGGATCGCTCATAACGCCTTCCTTGACCATCAACGGCGCACCGCCTTCTTCGCCTTCCGGCGGACCTTCTTCGGCGGGCTGGAAGATAAACACGACCTTTCCTTTGATCTTGTCCTTCATCGACGCGAGCACTTCCGCCGTTCCCAAAAGCATTGCGACGTGTGTGTCGTGTCCACAGGCGTGCATCACGGGAACCGTATCCCCATTGTATTCGGCAGTCACACTGGAAGCGAAAGGCAGATCGACTCTCTCTTTTACGGGAAGCGCGTCCATATCGGCACGCAGGCCGATGGTCGGACCCGGAAGTCCGCCCGTCAGAATTCCCACGACGCCGGTTTTCGCAATACCCGTGCGGACCTCAAATCCGAGCTTGCGAAGATGCTCCGCTACGAACTTCGCGGTCTCGAACTCTCGGTTCGAGAGCTCCGGATGCGCATGTAGGTAACGCCGCCACTCGACAAGCTTCGGCTGGATCTTCTCCGCGGCGGCATTGATTTCATCGCTCATATCTTTGGGCTTCGCGAGGATAGTAACTGAGGCCGAAAGAAGTGCGGCGACCAGCGTAAAAACGGTAATTACTCTCTTCATAACGGGTGCTCTTTAAGTGTGAATCACCTATTTTGACCGCGGGCCTTTGAAAGGTCAATCCTGGCATCGGTCATTGGCCATCGTCCAACGAACAATGACCAATGATTCGGTGCCACGAGCGGCGGCGCGGGCGCAGCATTGGCCGCCTTAAGGATCCGGACTCCGGCTCGCTGTTCCTCACAGACTTGGACAGTCCCGGAACGAGAAAAGACCGTCCGAGTCTTTTTGACCCGGACAGCCTCACAATCCGCTGTAAATAAGGGAGAAACGTATCTCCACAACCACTCGGCCGAATAGTTTACTTGAGCCTGATCTCAAGCCTGAACGGCATATTGTATTGTCCCGACGCCGTCACGGTTTTCCTTGACTCGGATTGAAGTCCGGCGAGGTAATATCCGCCTGCATTTGGAAGGGGAGTGACCACCCAAAACTCGTCATCCGCGTTCTTGGAGTAGTGAACTTCAACCCACGACGTCTCAGCCGGAGTATTGATAAACGGCTGCTCCGAGAATGGATTCCATTGAAGTCTGTTGTTTGGGGTTTGCCGCCCGGTATCCCATCCTCCGCCGTTCATTCTAGTCAGGTAGATCTCGTCGCAAACAGGCGCCGCGCCGCACTGCTCCTTCGCGGCCCAGGCGTTTCCCACATTGATATGGGCGGTTACGGTCTGGATCGGATCCGAATACCACCAGTCAGGCTGTGGGTTTCCGAAGTTGATGACATTCCTAAGATCGTAGACGACCTGTCTGGACCCCATCTCGATCGTTAGGTCACCCGACACTCCAACATTGAATTTTGCATCGACCCCGTCCTGACCGTCGACGTATGGCGCATTGATATCCATACGGACCCTGTTCGCGTTCTCGCACACAAAGTCGCTTTGAGCGCAATAAGTGAACGACGCGATCGCTCCGTACGGATTCGTATTGCCGCCGCCTTTCCCTCCCCTCTGTGCCTGGGCGATCACTATGAATGACAATAAGGTCACTAGCACCGCGGCGGACCTCCCGACACTTCTCCAATTGATCTCGATCATCTTTTGTTCTCCTATTGCTGAAATCGTTCCCTTCTAGGCAGTATCGCCCTCTCGGTATTAACCGCGACAATTATCGGATCGAACTATCAGGGTTTCCCGGATCTTGTTGTTAACCCTCCGTGTTTCTGATAGAAAGTGTTTACTCAATTGAGTGGGCGTCCGGATCGACGGAATATGGAGGATTTTGGCGAACTTACGGGACTTTTGGCGGCTTGGGGAGACGGAGACCCGGCTGCGCTCGACGATATTCTTCCGCTCGTGTTTGAAGAATTGCGAAAGATCGCCAAAGCGCATATGCGGAAGGAATCGCCTAGCCACACCCTGCAAACGACCGGTCTGATCAACGAGGCATACCTCAAACTGGCAGCACAGCGTCATCCTGAGTTCAAGAACCGGGGACACTTCTTCGCAATCGCTTCAAAGATGATGCGCCGCGTACTCTTGGACCACGCAAAAGGGAAGCTCCGCGACAAACGCGGAGGCGGCGCGGTGCACGTCGAGCTTGAGGACATCCACGTCCTTACAAAGGAACGGTCTGAAGAGATCCTCGCGCTTGACGAAGCTCTGGACCGGCTTTCGGCTGTCGATCCTATGAAATGCACGATCGTAGAGATGAGGCACTTCGGAGGAATGACGGTTGAAGAAACCGCAAAAGTCCTGAATGTCGCGCCTATCACCGTAATGAGGCATTGGAACTTTGCGAAGGCTTGGCTTCGCCGGGAGCTGGGAAACAAGTGTTCCGAAATAGACTGAATTCTGCCCCGTCAACCCGGAATGTTTCATCTGCGTTCGCGGTAGGCATTAGTCACGGGATCCGTTTCTTGCAAGCGAACTAAGATCAATTATCAATCAATGCCCCCGGTCGCTCTCGGAAGCGACCTTTTTTTGTTGTTTGTCGCGTAGTTAAGTAGTACAACTTCGCAAACATGGACAAAGCGAGATGGAACAGGATCGAGGAGCTCTACACTTCCGTTAGTGAACTGCCGGAGTTCGAACGGGTGAAACACCTCGCCGTGCGATGCGATGGTGACGAGGACCTTTTCAACGAGGTCGTATCACTCCTCGAATCCTCCGGCGAATCAAACGGATTCCTCTCCGAAGGCGGATTCGAGATCGGATTGAAGATCCTGGCTGATCCCGGGCAAGTGCTTGAGGCAGGCCAGCAGTTCGGTCACTTTACGATCTCGGACCTTCTCGGGAGAGGTGGAATGGGAGAAGTGTATCTTGCGGAGGACAGCCGGTTGAAGAGACGGGTCGCCCTCAAAGTGCTTCCCTCAGGTTTTGGCGCCGATGAAGAAGGGATCCGGAGGTTGATCCGTGAAGCAAAGATGGCGTCCGTGTTGAATCATCCGAATATTCTCACGATCTATGACGTAGGCGAGATCGAGGGCCGTAACTTTATCGCATCCGAATATGTCGAGGGATTGACGCTTCGGCAACTGCTTCGCACCAATTCTCCACTTCCGTTCAATAAAGCAGTGCAGATCTTCGCGCAGATCAGCGCCGCACTTGCCGCTGCGCACGGCGCGGGCATTATCCATCGCGACATCAAGCCCGAGAATGTGATGATCAGGGAGGACGGTCTTGTCAAAGTCCTCGATTTCGGTCTCGCCAAACTCGTGCCCGGCCTGGAAGCGATTTCCAGACCGGATGAACCGGAGGCAACAAACCCCGGAATCATCCTGGGCACGGTTTCCTACATGTCCCCGGAGCAAGTGCGCGGAAAGAAGACCGATGAGCGCAGCGACATATGGAGCCTGGGGGTCGTCCTTGGCGAAATGCTGACCGGGAGCCTTCCCTTCTCGGGAGAAACGGCCAGCGACAAGATCGCGGCGATCTTAAAGAGCGAACCGGAATTGCCATTCCGTGATGCGGCGGGAATTCCCGTGCACGTGAGGCGTGTCATTGAGAAGGCGCTCGAGAAGTCACCCGATAACAGATACCGTTCCGTGGCGAAGATGTCTGAGGACTTTGAGCTTGCTTCACAGAGTCACGCCGGGCCGACGCGAAATGGGCCTTCCTCGTCGACGGATTACTTGCCGGTCGCTAAGACCGAAAAGGCGAGCGTGAATGTTTCAACGGAAGAGATCACCGGCAGAACAGACCGACGGCGATTTTCGGCAAAGACGGTGATTCTTTCCGCGGCCATTGGCGCGATGATGATCGGAGGGATAGCAGCTGCGGCCTACTTTTTTTCTCCTCAGTTCTCGCAAGACAAACGGATGACCAAGGTCCGAGTGGTCGGTTCAGGGAATTCCGTCAGCGCGGCTATCTCACCCGACGGCAGATTCGTAGCGCACGTGGTCGCCCAACGCGGTACCAGGAGCCTTCAGCTCAAGGACCTGACGACTGGCGCCGAATCGGTACTGCTCAAACCCGACCCGTTCGGACCGGGGGGGCTAACATTTTCGAAAGACGGCAAATCAATTTACTACCTCAGAGACCAGGATCCGGCAGTTCTCTACAGGCTGCCAATCGCCGGCGGCGAACCCGAAAAGATCGCGGAAAGGGTCGACAGCGCGATCTCATTTTCCCCAGACGGACAAAGTTTTGCCTTCATTCGGCAATTGAGGGAGGATGTGAACTCACTGGTCGTGAGAAGCGCGGACGGGTCTGAGAGGCAGATCGCGGTCCGGGAAGGAAAAACGCGGTTTGGGACCGGCGGCGTGGCTTGGTCACCTGACGGAGGTTCCGTTGCCTCCGCAGTCAACGAAGTACGCGGTATGTCAGTTGTCGACATCGCAGTCTATCCCGTGGACGGAGGAGAACCCCGTCTCATCGCGCCAGCTAATTGGAGGGAGATCCAGAGACTCGTCTGGATGCCGGACGGCAGCGGGATCGTAGCGCCGGCCCTGGAGAGAAAAGGTGAGAACTATGTCCAGCTCTGGTTCTTTCCCGTCAACGGAAGGCCCGCGGAAGCGGTCACGGACGAATTGATCGAACATGCGGATGTCAGCCTGACCAACGACGGAAAGAAGCTTGTTACGGTCCAGTGGCAGAACCGTATCAACATCTGGAAGATACCAGGCGGAAAAAGTGAGCTCGCCGCCCCGATATCGAACAGCATTCACGCAAGGTACCGCGCGATAGCGCTCGCGCCGGATGGAAAGATCGTCTTCCCCAGCAACGAAGACTCCGAAGGCAACCGCGATATCTGGATAATGAACGCGGACGGAACGGGCGCCCGCCGATTGACCAGCAAACAGGGAAATAATCTGCTGCCATGTGTTGCGAAAGATGGAAAGTACATCATCGTCTCATCCAACAGGGCTGACAGAAACAGCTACCACATCTGGCGGATGAACATCGACGGCAGCGATCCCCGTCAACTGACATTCGGGAAATCGGAAAGAGGCCCTCTCTGTCCCCCAGATCCTTCGATGGTCTATTTCCATACAGGCGGTCCTGCGGACGGAATGCAGGTCGGCAGGATCGGGCGCGTTTCGATCAATGGCGGGAAGATCGAAATCCTGACGGACTACCCGACGACGAGAAGCGATATTTCTCCGGACGGAAAGCATATCGTTTCCGTCTGTAAACCCGATCCGAAATCACCTTTCAAGATCGGGATCATCCCGATCGACGGCGGGAAGCCGATCAAGACCTTTGAACTGAAACAGGTTTCTTACCTCCGCTGGAGGCCTGACGGTCACGCGATCACATTCACGCGGTCGTTCGAAGACGTCAGCAATTTTTGGGAGCAGCCGGTCGATGGAGGTCCGCAGAGACAGCTGACCAACTTTGCCGCAGAGACGATCATTAATTTCGCGTGGGCAGCAAGCGGAGACCTCTTTTGCTCCAGAGGATATGAGATCAACGACCCTATCATACTCACCAATTTTCGTTGAGATGCGACGGTCCCTGCTGTCACTAGAGGAGAAGACCGAATGACCCCCAGAAAACCAGTCCGCATTACCTTGATAATTGCCCTTATCGCAGCATTATCTATCGTCACTACTGCCCAGGACGCGGGTTCAATTTCGGGATCTGTCAGGGATTCTGATCGCGCCTTCGTCCCAACCGCAAAAGTTACCGCCAAAGGTGCAGGCGGCCAGGAATACAGGGCCGCAACAGACCTAGACGGCTATTACGTGATCCCCGCTGTACCTAGCGGTATCTACACGGTCTCTGCGTCTGCTCCCGGCTTCAAGACAACGGTAGCACTCGGAATCAAGGTCGACGCAGGAAGGCCCTATAAGGCGGATCTGAGCCTCGACGCCGGCCACGAATGGGAGATCGTTGAAGTGCGGGTCTCTGAAGAACCTTTGCAGTCGCAGGGAGCAACCGTGTTCTCGACCATTTCGACCGAACGGTTAGCAGATGTTCCCTCGACGACCCGAAATGCCCTGGAAGTCGTGTCACTTACCCCCGGCGTTGCCACGATCGGCCGTCCGCGATCCTCTTCCGTGAACGGTCTTCCAAAAAGCGCGATATCGATAGCGGCGGACGGAGCGGACATTCAGGATAACGCGAACCGGTCCTGGGATGGGTTTTACACATTCGTCTCACCAAGAACAGGCGCGATCGAAGAGGTGACCGTTTCGACGGCCGCACCCGATGCCGCATCCAACTCTGACGGGCCGGTCAGGATCACGTTCGTTACAAAGCGCGGCACGAACGACTACAAAGGCCAGCTCTTCTGGCAGCATCGAAACACCGCGCTGAACTCGAACTACTGGTACAACAACAGGGATTTTCCGGCGGACCCGGACACCGGCAAAGCACCCCGTAACCGCATTCTCCTCAACCAATATGGCGGAAACCTGGGAGGCCCGCTGCCTCTGCCCAACTTCGGCACGGGCGGTCCGATCGTTCGATCCGGAAGGGATCGGGCATTCTTCTTTGTCAACTACGAAGAACTCCGATTCCCTTTTTCCTTCAGCCGGACACGAACCTTGCTTTCGCCTGAGGCTCAGGTCGGGATCTTCAGGTACTCGAGCGGCGGAAGCGTCCAGACCGTCGACCTGTTACAGATCGCGGCGGCGAACGGACAGACCGCATCTATTGATCCGACGATAGGCTCTCAACTCAATAGGATCAGGAATGGAGTCGCCGGAGCCGGTGCTCTCTCCCCTGCCCCGAATGACCCGAACCGCGATCTTGCCGGCTTTATGAATTCGGCGCGCGACGTCCGTAAGTACCTGACCCTTAGGTTAGATCTCAATCTCACACCTGACCAGAACTTCGAAGCTGTGATCAACCGGCAGAAGCTCGGGCCTACCGTCGCCTACGAAAGGGGATGGGACCCTTCGTTCCCCGGCTATTCGGGCCACAACTTCTACTACAATCCCGAGTCATTTGCATTTGCCCTGAGGTCCACTTTTGGAGGCGCTTTTACCAACGAGGTCCGCTATACGATCGCCGGCGGGAATTACGGCATCGGCACGATCACGCCCGAGGACTTCGCAGACTCAAGAGGGTACTATCTCGATCTCGGCACGGCGGGCATCACGTCGACCTACCCGCAGTTTCTCCTCGGCTATGGCGATATGCGCGAGCCGAACTACGAGATCAGGGATACGGCAACGTGGATCCGCAGCGGGCACGCCGTCAGCTTCGGAGGTCAGTTCAAGTACCTGAGATCGTTCGTCTCCGAGTTGTTCCGCTCCGTACCGGTCATAAGGCTTGGCGTCGATCCGTCTGAAGGAACCGCTTTCGCGATGTTCAACGACACAACGATGCCGGGCTCGACCTCCGCCCAGCAGACCGAGGCCCGGAATCTCTACGCTGTGCTCGTCGGAAGGATCGCCGCCTACGATTCACGCGCGGATCTAAACGAGCAGGGCCGATACGTCGAGAACGGTCCGCTGACGTGGAAACTGTCGCTGAAGACCTACGGATTGTTCGTCCAGGACCATTGGAGGATCGCTCCGACACTTGCTCTGACTTTCGGGATCAGATGGCAGCCACAAGAGGGATTTGTTATCAAGACGGGAAACGCGGGAAAGTTGATCGACCCGGACATGGTTTGGGGGATCTCAGGCCCGGGGAACGCATTCAGGCCCGGCGTCCTCGAAGGCGCCGCGCCCCTTGTTGACCTTTACGCACCCGGGTCAAAGATATATCCGGACGATCTGAACAACTTCGCTCCGTCCGCAGGGATAGTCTGGAGTCCCGATCTTGGAGGTCTTACCGGAAAGCTGCTTGGCAGGAACGGTGCCAGCGTGATTCGCGCGGGGTTTGCGATCTCGTTCCTGCGGGAAGGATCCGTTCAGCAAACTACGCCGATAAGGAACAATACCGGAGGCTGGATCGATGTAAGTAGGAACAACTTCTCCGGCAACCTTACCCTGGGAACCGACTTCCGGGACCCGAACAACCCGAACCTGACTCCCGCTACTTTCTCTCCGGAACCGATGCTTCCGGTGTCGCCCGGCTTCGTCTCGGTCGCCGTGGATCCCGATATCGAAACCGGATATGTTCATTCATTCAGCGCAGGCTACCAGCGTATGATCGGGAAGGACTCTGTCTTTGAGATCAGATATGTCGGCAATCGCGGGCGCGGTATCAGACGGACCAACAACCTGAACGAGGCGAACACGATCGAGAACGGATTCGCCGACGAGTTCCTTCTCGCTCAGGCAAACCTGTACACGAACATAGCGGCCGGTCGGGGCGCGACGTTCGCCTATTTTGGCGCGGACTCGGGCACTTCTCCACTGCCTAACATACTTGCCTATTTCAATTCCCCCGCAGCTTACGACCCCTCGAACCCTGCACTCTACAACGGGGCCAACTTCTCAAATTCGGGACTCGTAAGGGCACTTTCGATGAATGCCGCCGATATTCAAGGTTTCATCAATACCGGCGCGTTCGAGCTGAACCCCGGCAGGCGGGCCAACGCCGTCGCGAACGGATTGCCCCCAAACTTCTTCCGAGTCAATCCGGACGCGCGCCTGCAGTCGAACCTGCTCAGCGATGACGCAAGCTCCTGGTACGACGCGCTGGCGATCGAATTCAGACGGAGACTGTCGAAGGGGCTGCGAGTTCAGGCGAGCTATGTTTTCTCGAAGGCCCTTTCGAATGCCTTTTCCTCGAATGAAAACCAGAAGTCGGACTATACGCTCAGGGAAGGCGGGCTGGATCTCGCGACAAACTTCTCACCATTCGACTTGCGGCATCAGTTCAAATTCGACGCGACCTATGAGCTTCCGATCGGACGAGAACGTGAGTACTTCTCGGATGCGGGTCAGATCGCTGACATTATACTTGGCGGATGGTCGGTCATCCCGGTCGTCAGATGGCAAAGCGGCTCGCCCTTCTCGCTCGGGAACGTTCAGCTCGTGGGAATGACGGCGAAGGAACTGCAGAGGGAGATCAAGGTGCGGAAGGGCCCGGACTCGGTGACCTTTCTTCCGGCCGACATAATTCAAAATACTTTACGAGCCTACGACATTTCGGTTACGAGCCCGACCGGCTATGGTACGACCTACGGCGGTCCTCCGGAAGGAAGATATATCGCTCCCGCGGGCTACGGCAACTGCGTCTCTCATTACCCCGGGGAATGCGGTTTCGCCAACCTTATTCTTCACGGGCCCGACTTCTTCAAGTTCGACGCCGCCGTGCTGAAGAGATTCCGGATCGACGAAAAACGGAGCGTCGAGTTACGCGTCACGGCATTCGACATCCTGAACAGCCCTCCGTTCCGGATAGGCGGCTGGAACTCGGATATTTCGGGCACCTACCCCGGCGGATCGTCTTTCGGACAATTGACCCCGGGCTCTGCCTACCAGGATATATCGGATTCACAGTACCCCGGAGGGAGGGTGATCGATGTGCTGGTGAGGTTGAATTTTTGACTTCTCCGGAAGAACCCGGATAACTGATCAATACGAACACAATGACCGCCGGGTATTCAGAAACAAGGCCCCAAAAGAACCCCCTGGTCTCTCCTTTCGCCGAGATTACAGATTTACCTTCTTGAGCAGATCCTGAACTAACACGATCTCTTCCGACATTTCGACCAAGACCCGCCCGAGAGGCCGGCCGATCTCCTGAGGCACGCTCGAGTTGACCTGCACTACC
>JAHEEZ010000124.1:0-6091 GCA_024640445.1 Acidobacteriota bacterium
GTTCGTTCCGCCATTTGTGTTAAAAGTGATCGTGCCGATGGGTCCGGTAATGATGACTCCTTCCAGCCCGATAGCGAAGTCCTTTGTGCCCGACGCGATGATCCCGGTCGGGTTGATAGGAGTTGCGTAACCGGCAAGCTGGGCCGGCCCGGCAGCGTTCATAGGGACCTGCGCGCCAGTAAACGTATACCCGCTTTTTGTTCCCGCTCCAAGTACGTCATCGATCAGGTCCTGCGCCTCGAGGTCGGTGAACGCCTGCACATCCAAACCCGCGCTGGAACCGGCAAAGCTTCCGCTTCCGATCGTCGCCTGAAAAGTCGCCTGGGCTCCGTGATACGTTCGGATCGACGCCACCGCCGCCCCCTCGTTAGCCGCTCTTCTGGAAGCGATCAGGTTAGGGATCGCGATCGCGGCAATAATTCCGATAATAACAACAACGATCAGCAGCTCGATCAGCGAAAATCCTCTTTCAGTTCTCACACAGACCTCCGTAAATTCTACACACACCAATTCTCGGGAGAATGTCATTTGAAGACAAGTACTTACAAGCAAGGACCGTTCCCCGGGGGCACGAAAGACCATACGGCCGCGATGCCGGTGCAAAGTGTTATGAATGAATGATTTAGTGCGGATTCGCATACGGCCGACTGCACCGTGCCGGGCGAAGTGCCACAAATTTCTGTTAACCTGGCCTGGATCGCTGACAATTCTTGGCAGTCAACGAAACCTGTTGAGAGCTATCCCGTGTGCTCTGCGTGGGTTACCGAATTAACATCGAATCCGGGCAGCGATCCTATTGTCAAAGCCGCATTGGCCGAAGCGAGGACGCGAAATTCGTTAGGACTCCACGGAAACTCAAAGCTGGTTCCGTGACTAAATTCCAAATTTGACCGGACAATTTGCAGGTCGCGAGACCTTTGGACGTATCTGGCTACTTCAAGTATCATTCGATCTATGAAATCACTTTATCCGGAGATCGAGCCATTTGACACGGGCAAGTTCGAGGTCTCTGACATTCACACGATCTATTACGAGCGATGCGGCAATCCGGACGGGATACCGGTCCTTTTTCTTCACGGCGGTCCAGGAGGAGGTCTGATCCCGATGTACCGCAGGTTCTTCGATCCTGCCGCCTACCACATTGTTCTGTTCGACCAGCGAGGCTGCGGAAGTTCGACACCTCATTCGGAACTTAAGGAAAACACCACCTGGGACCTGATCAAGGACATCGAGGTTATTCGGCGCAAATTCGGAATCGAGAAGTGGTACGTGTTTGGAGGTTCCTGGGGCAGCACTCTTTCGCTTGCGTATGCCGAAACGCATCCGGACCGATGCCGGGGGCTCGTACTGCGCGGTATTTTCCTGACCCGCCCGAAGGAGCTTAAGTGGTTCTACCAGTATGGTGCATCCGAGATCTACCCGGACGCCTGGCAGCGTTACCGCGATGAGATCCCGGAAGATGAACGGGGCGACATGGTCGCCGCTTACTACAAGAGGCTAACGAGCGATGACGAAAAGGTGCGAATATCGGCCGCTCGTGCATGGAGCGTATGGGAAGGCTCGACTTCGAAGCTCTTTCCGGACAAGGACCTGATAGAGCACTGGGAAGACCCGATGGAAGCGCTCGCGCTCGCGCGCATTGAGTGCCACTATTTCATGAATAACTCGTTCTTCCCGAGTGAGGATTACCTTCTGGAAAATGTGCATAAGATCAGGCACATACCAACGGTCATCGTTCAGGGGCGATACGATGTTGTTTGTCCGGCAGTTTCGGCCTGGGAGCTTCACGAGGCATTCCCGGAATCGGAACTGCAGATAATTGCCGACGCCGGCCACTCGATAAGCGAGAAGGGCATTTCAGCCGCGCTTGTTGACGCGACCGACAGGTTCAGAGACAAGGAAAATAATTGATATGCCGGTACTAAAAATAGTCGGATACGAAACAGGGAAGGCAAAGAAAGACCTCGCCGCGCTTTTGGCTGACAGGCTTCAGCTGGATGACGCCGAGGCTCGAAGGATGTTCGAGGCGATAAATGACGGCCGCGGCGTGAGCCTCACTTTTGAGGATGAAGAGACCGCGGCCGGCCTTGGTCAGGAACTCGACGAGGCGGGAGCGAAGGTTCGCATAGAACCGTGAAGGTTGATCGCAGGCTCGCTTCTCAGGTGAATTTTAGGGCAATTAGCTGTATGATTGTCGGAGTCTGACTACATCCTTGACGCCGACGTCATTGCAAAACGGGGCCTTTAAAATCTTATGTTAGGAACTACAGAAATCATTTTGATCGTGCTGGCAGTATTTCTCCTCTTTGGAGCCAGCCGTCTTCCAAAGCTCGCGAAATCGCTTGGCGAAAGCCGCAGGGCTTTCAAGGAGGGAATGGAAGAGGCCGAAAAGGAATTCAAGAACGAGGAAGAGTCCAAACTTCTGAATTCGGAAAAGGCTCCTGCGATCACCGAACTGAGCGACGATGAACTCGCCGCCGAACTTCGCCGCCGACAGACAAGTTAACAGCGGGCCGCTGAAAGCCTAACCGACCTTACCTGTAACCACGGTTGCCTTTACCGAAAAACGGAAAGCCATTTCCTTCCTGTCTTCGTCTATTTTGGCCGCAAGGCGCTTCTCCACCCGCTCCCATTGATAGTCATCGAGGAATTCCAGCCACGAAGGCATCAAGAAATATCTTACGAGAGGTGAATCGAGGAACTCTTTCCCGGACGCATATTCGAATGCCTCTGTCTTTGTCACCGATTTAACCTTTGTAAGATCTAACGACTTCGCGGCGGCCTCCGCCTGTTGTACCGTCGTGAGTTCGGTAATGAGCCTTTCGACCCCTTGCGCCTCTTCGGGCAGATCAAGCTCCAGTAGTACTTCCCAGAGATAGGAAAAGATCTCGCCGAAACTTCCTGATGTCGGAAGAAAAAAGACCAGTTTGCCCGAGGCGGACTCCCTTGCGTCGGCAAGGAATTCTTCCAGTTCATATGGCGGCACAAGACTCGCATCGGCGATCACCAACTCCGACCGTCCCATAGGGACTTCGGTCGAAAAATCAACTCCGCTTTGCACCGTCTCGGCTTTGGTCATCGCGATCTCGCAAAGGTCCGGATTCTCGCAGACGGAAAAGATCTCGACGGCATCTCCCAGTTTGTCGCTGATCTCGATCGCATGCCCTCCGGCCCCGGCGTTCAAGTAAGTGATCGTAGAGAATTTCTTGACGACGACGCTCTCGTTGAAAATCTCGGTGAACTTCTTCGTCCACTCCGGCTCGACATAGATTCCGCGGAGGAACGACAACTCTTTTTCCGTTTTGTCCATAAATTGAATTTAACTCAAGCGGCCAAGATTCGTCACGCCGCCTTCAATACACATTTGCCTCGGTCGTTGCCATCGAGTCTGCCGCAAGACTTGAAGTGACTCTCAAAAAGTGAGCCTGTAAGCTATTGAAAGTCGGTATGTTACTGAATCGCATACTTCTCCTGCAGAAATTTCCTTGACAGGCTTTGGAGTGGTCGTTTAGATTGGTGAGCACTCAAGGATACGGAATTCGGGTTTTTCCTCACAAAACACGAAATGCGCAGACTCCCAGAAGAACCGACAAACCAACACCTCGTTCATCCGGCATCGCCGGGCGGCGCCGCTTTGCGGCCGACGGTTCGAATTAGGGTTCCGATCAAATAACCGTGATCTCGCACTCCCTCGAAGCCTGAAGAGATTCCACGGATTCCACTCCTTTAAGATCCGGCCGACGCAGTGCCGGAAATGCCGAAGCCGGCCGGGCACGCGCCCGGCGAAGGCCTTCGCTTCGGTCGTTCCTCGCAGGTACCAAGCACACCTGTATTCTCCACGGCCCCGCGAGGCGCCGCCGGTCCGGCCGGCTCGGCGAAACCATTAATGAAGCTTGCTGCCGCCCGACGCTGTTTACACGCACGATCGGCGACATCGATAGTTCGTCAGGCGGTTGCAAGTGAATAGGAGTGAAATTGAAAATGAAGAATCTTCCACGAAAGAAAGCGCCCAGAAGAAGAGCGCTTGTGATCTACTTTCTTGTCCTTACGACTGCCGCTATGGGCAGCGGTTTTGGTCTCATCAACTCAAAAAGGGATTCGAACGGCAAAATGTCTGCGATCGAAAAGATCGCCGGATATTTCTCTAAGCTATTCGGCGCGGCTTCGGCACGAGAGATTCATCTATCGAAGGAATATATCTATGCTGATTCGAGGCTTCTCGCCGTAGAGGATCCCGGTTCAGGAGGTCCGCCCCCGGCCGATCTGGCGGTCTGGCGTCCTCGATCCGGGACTTGGTGGGTTCTCGGCGGAGGGTCCGGATACACCGCACAGAACTGGGGGATCGAAGGCGACATTCCCGCCCAGGGAGATTTCGACGGTGACGGGAAGACGGATCTTTGCATTTTCAGACCGTCCGGCTCTGCCTGGTGGATCATGAGAAGTTCCGACGGGTCGAATCAAGCTGTCACCTACGGAGCCTCCGGGGACACGCCCGCGCAGGCGGATTACGATGGCGACGGTAACACCGATGTGGCCGTATGGAGGCCATCGAACGGCAACTGGTACATTCTGCGCTCGTCGGACGGAGCGACCGATCAAAGGCAGTTCGGCATCGCGGGCGATCAGCCCACCCCTGCTGATTTCGACGGCGACGGGCTCGCCGATACGGCCGTCTGGCGAACTTCCGACAGGACATTTTACTCGGTCAACAGCAGCAACGGCGTGGTAACCAGCGTCACTTTTCCGCCCGGGAGTGAAGGGCCGGTTCCGGCGGACTACGACGGGGACGGTCGTGTGGATCACGCGGTTCGTTCCGGCAACTCCTGGATCGTAAGCTACAGCCTTTCGGGTACGCGGTCCTCGATAGACTGGCAGCTGGCGGGGGATCTCGCCGTCCAAAACGATTATGACGGCGACGGCAAGGTCGATATCGCGGTCTGGAGGGCAGACGGCGGTATATGGTTCATAAGGAACAGCTCTGACGGTTCCGTCAGGACCGCGCAATGGGGACAGTCCGGCGACATACCGGTGCCCGCCCTCTATCGCCGCTGACCCAGGCGACCGAAGAAGAACAGTGCTCTTTCGCGTTCTCACCAACGCCGGAGCTTGCAAAAAAACCTGAAGAAGTTTTATGAGGTATAGAAAAAATGAGAACTCCCACACTCTCACGCCACTCCGCGGCACCGCGGATCATCTCGCTGTCGTGTTTCGCTATCCCGGCACTAGTTGCCGCGGTCCTCTTCCTGTTCCAAAGCGTTTCCGCCCAGATCGGAAACGGCAGTTCCTCACCGTCGATTGCCGAAACTGCCCAACGCGCCGATCAACTTATGAATGGATCCGCAAGGATCAATCCGCACACTCTTGCTCTGGAATTCACGATCTCGCTGATGAACTATCCGGGCAGGAACGGGAACGACGTGAACGCGGCATTCAACTACTCGTCAAAGGTCTGGAGAATGGACCCCGGTGCCACCTGGTGGTACCCGGTCAACACCCGCCGCCGCTACGTAACCGATCTGAACGCACGCTTTGCCGAACGGAGCGCGGCCGGCTGGACCAGCTCGATGGCGCCGCCGTTGCTTGAGGAAGCAAAAGGATTTTATGACCAGTACGGGTCGGCGCTTGGCGATCACGTTGGAGATGCATCGGCGATCGACGGGATCTGGCAGGAAGCTTTAAGCTCCGGCCTTTCAGGCCTCATGCCTGGTCCGAACGTACGTTGTGTCAGCTATGAGTATCTCTATTGCCCGGACTGTATTCTCCCCGACGGGAGCGTGGGCGTCCATCTGTACATCTGCAACGGCTGGGAGATCGGCGGCGGGATCCCGGAACCCACCTCGCCCACCGGTTCCGGAGGAACGACGGGCACACAGGTCTTTTACGTTGCGAGGGTCTTTGTCACCATGCCCGGAGGCTCGCGCCACGAATTTAGGAAAGACGACGAGCCCCGACTCTGCGGCGTTCCGGGTGAAGGCTGTACGCCGGATCTCTTTGGCACGTTCCTTTCCACAGACGCCACCGGAATGCGTCTGGAAAGGGGTCCGGAAGGCAGCGTACTTTTTCTTCCCAATGGCTCAAGATATCTATTTCC
>JAHEEZ010000124.1:6101-9897 GCA_024640445.1 Acidobacteriota bacterium
AGGCAGAAGGCGCAGGGATCTACGCGAACCGCTTCGTGGATATGAACGGCAATTTCACAGAATATCTTCGAGATACTGAAGGACCTGCGACCGCATACGCCGTGCGCGACACACTTGGCCGCGAGGTTCGCGATCCTCTTCCATACAACTGGTTCGCCCAAACCCAGGTGCCCGGCGAGAAACAGGTCCTGATGCCTGGATTCGGAGGCGCCGATTCGGTGTTTGGGATCAGATGGTCTCGGTTGAAACCGGTAGGGTGCGAAGAGAGTCCGGATCCGGATTGCGAGGGAAACGGCGGAGTAAGGGGAGGCGCGCTTGAGGATCAGACCCAAAAGCTCTTTTTCGATTCAAGATACTTTTGCCGGGGTAGCGCGACGGACGACCTTCTGGCAAGTCCGAACGACCCGCAAAGTTCCGCGAACGAGGTCCTGTATCCGCTGACGCAGCAAGGGGTCCGCCCCTGCAGCGCGTTCGCGATGTCGACGGCATCGGACGGCGGGACCATGCCGGCGCCGGTTCGCTTCAACCCTGTGGTGCTGGAGGAGGTAAAACTACCGGACGGCCGAAGTTATAAGTTCGGCTACAACCGGTTCGGAGAGATCTCGAAGATCACCTATCCCTCCGGTGTTTACGAAGAATTTGTCCACGGCCCCGTCGTGCCATTCGCAGGAACCCGTGAGACTGTCTACGATCAGGCAAACCGAGGAGTCGTCGAACGCCGGATCTATAGCTCATCGGGCGTACTTCAGCAGAAATGGACGTACTCGGCAGACTTCGAATTCGCAACCTTAAATGCCTCGACATACAAGGTGACCGCGACGGTATCAAGATCCGACAATGTCCTTCAACCCGGATCGCGAACCGAACATATCCTTCATACCCCGATAGAAGATGACTCGTTCGGCTTCCGAGACCCCCTTTCCGGAGCCGTGAAGGAACTCCGCATTTTTGACGAAGAGGGCTCGTTGAGATCAAGAAAGCTCTTTGCGTGGCGTACCAGGGGACCGCTGGCCGGCGGCGTTTCAAACGCAAAGCGTGATCTTCGCCTGGAGAAGTCCGTGTCCGCAAGCTTTGAAACCGGATCGCCGAAAGCACTTGTGACAGTTTCAGCGACGGATTACGACGAATCGGCTGCAGAGGACCCGGCCTATTTCTCGCACCTGAACGCAGTTGCTTCAGAGGAATGGGGATATGCCGCGGTTGAGGCGAGCACGGCCGCGCAGGGCACCATTGAAGATGTCACAGCGGCGTTGGTTAATTCGGGCGCAAAACGCCTGAGTTTGAAACGAAGGACTTTCAGGTACGATCCCGCATACCTTCAGCGTGGAATTCTTGCTGTAAAGGCATCGGAGCGAATTCTTGATCCAGAGGGTGCCGGCGTTCTCTTGAACGAAACGCAGTTTGAGTTCGACGAGGCCGAGAGAGCTTTGCTTGACCCGGGCACAGCGACCGCCTGGACGGATCCGGCTACAACGGTTCGCGGAAACATCACCTCGGTCAGAAAATGGGATGCGTTGAAACAGACCTGGATCGTTGAGCGGTTTCAGTTCGACAAGTTCGGCAACGCGGTGAAAACCTGGGACGCTTCCGGCGACGACGACAGGTTCAACGAGGTCGAATACTCTCAGGAGTACGATTTCGCCTACCCGACACTGCTGCGTTCTCCGGCGCCCGACCCTTCGGGACAGAGAGGGGCCGCAGAACCTTCCGAGACCTTGAAATCATATGACCGGACAACAGGCCTGGTCACCGCTGTGACCGACCGCCAGAAGCTCCTGGACAACGGAGACGACAGGGTCACGACTACGGAATACGCCGACCCGCTGCTTCGCCCTACAGCCGTCACCGAGCCTAACGGCGCACGGCACGAGACCCGATACGTCGACACGCCCGGGGAGAATCTTGTGATCAGCAGGTCGCCGGTGTCGGACGGCTTTTGGCGGGAATCCAGATCCATGCTCGACGAATTCGGAAGAAAAGTCAGAACTCTCGATTACACCGACGAAGGCGTATCTGTCGTGGATTTCAGATTCGATCTCCACGGCAGACAGATCGGGGTTTCCTACCCCTATTTTCGAGGCGCGGCACCCGACACCATACGGTGGGGCACGACCGAATTCGATCCGCTCGGGCGCATTGCCCGGACCCATACTCCTTCAGGCCCTGAAGGATCTGCCGGGTTGGCGGAAGAATTCGAGTATGGCATTTCTGCGGTACCGGGCATTGCAGGGACGTACATCGTGAGGCGGGACGCCACCGGACGTTCTACACGCGAGATAAGGGACGCCGCAGGAAGGATCATTCGAACGGACGAGCCGGTGTCTGCGACCGGAGACGCCGATGTTGATCTTGGTCCGCTCGGTTCGCCGCTTCAGGCGACCTACTTCAAGTACTCAAAACGTGGCGATATTTCAGAGATCGTCCAGGGGGCGCAGCAGAGGGTCTTTCTCTACGATTCTTTCGGAAGAATTCTGAGGCAGCGGATACCGGAACAGGAGCTGAATCCGGAGCTTCAGATGGCGGACGCCGAAACAGGGAATTCTCAATGGACCGCAGCATTCGAATACGACAACGTTGGAAACCGGATCGCAACAACTGATTCGAACGGCACGCGCACTGAAACGACATTTGACCGACTCAACAGGCCTCTATCGGTAGCTTTCTCTGACGGCACACCGGGGAGGTCATTCCGCTATGATCTGGTCAATTTTGGCAAGGGGAAGTTGGTTGAATCTTCGAACTCGGTTTCCACGACCCGAACGATCGAGTTCGACTTAACCGGAAATGTGATCGCCGCAGAACAGGTGACCGACGGACAGTCGTATGCGACGCGTTTCAAATATAACCTCGACGGTTCCCTCGTCGAAGCGGCATATCCTTCCGGCAAGAAGATCACTCAGGATTTCGGCCGGGATGGAAAACTGCGCCGGGTCTCCGGAATTGGCGCCCTCGGGCCAAGAACCTACTCGAACGGTTTCGGATACGCCGCGGACGGCAAGGCGTCGCGACTTCGGCTCGGGAACGGGCTTTGGGAGACCGCCGATTTTGGTCCTTCCGGAAGGGTCGAGCGCGTGGGACTTGGCACTTCAGCGAACGACGGTTCGATGTGGAGTTCAGTCTATGGTTACGGCGAGGCGGGACCGAATGGTGAAATTGACGAATCGCGAACCAACGGTTCCATCGCCCGCATTACCGTACGGCTTGAAGGCTGGCCCGACGCTTTCACTCAGATCTTTCAATATGATCCAGCCAAACGGCTGTCCGGGGCGATCGAACGATCCGGCGGACGGGAAGTCTGGAGCGAGCAATTTGCCTATGATCGATACGGGAACAGGGTTCTGTTTACACGATCGATCAGCGGCACGGGTGCACCCGCCATCCGGAACATCGATCCCTTGACCAACCGTTTCGCCAGCGGCGAGGGCTTCTCATACGACCGAAACGGAAACGTCGTCGAAGATCCGGCGGGCAGGACATTTGTCTTCGACGGTCAGAACAGGCAGGTTGAGATCCGGCGCGCCGACGGAAGTCTGGAAGGGAAGTACTTCTACGACGCCGACGGAAGACGCGTGAAATCGGAAACGCCGCTCGAAACGATCACCTATGTGTACGCGGCGGGACGTCTTGTGGCCGAATACTCGTCCCTGCCTCCCGGCGGCTCGGAAACACGTTACCTGACCTACGATCACCTGGAGAGCCCGCGAGTAATTACCGGACAAGACGGTGCCGTGCTCTCTCGCCACGATTACGCACCCTTTGGCGATGAATTGTACTCCGGCACCGGACATCGCACCGA
>JAHEEZ010000125.1 GCA_024640445.1 Acidobacteriota bacterium
TTCGTCCGGCACACTTTAGTTTGCCGCTCGTCGCCCTGGTACTCGCGATCTCACCGACAAACTGAAGTTTATCGGACGTTTGAAAAGCCAAGATTTTACTGTCACAGCTCAACTTTTCTTGCCCGAATCTCTCATCCGGCTTATGATACCAATCGTTGGTAATCATCCTAAAAGGTCCGAATTCTCACTATGGGCCATTTTGGATACAAGGAACTCTATTCTCGAAGAAGACCTCATTTACACCCTCTAGGAACAACGCTTTTTGTAACTTTTAGACTTGCGAACTCAGTGCCAAAGTCCGAAATACGAAAGTGGACAGCGTTACGCGAAAGGCACCGCTACAGGTTCAAAAGACTTGCGAAGCTGGAAAACAACCAGGAAATCGTAGCTAAGGCGGAGAAAGAACTTCTTAGTTTAGAAAGGGAATGGTTCCGACGCTTCGAAGAATTACTCCATCTCGCAAAATTTGGACCACGTTGGTTGGCGAATGAGCGGATTCGCAAAGTAGTGGAATCATCAATCCGATCCGGTGAAGGTAAGGATTATCGAATTGAATCGTATTGCATCATGTCCAATCATGTGCACTTGGTGTTTACACCTACGATTGCCGAATCGGACCTCTCGCCAGCCGGCACACCACTTACGAATGAATCCCCCAAAACCTTTGCCAGGATAATGCAGGCAATCAAAGGTGGTTCGGCACGTCAGGCGAACACCTTGCTCGGCAGGTCCGGAGCGTTCTGGGAACACGAGAGTTATGACCATTTCGTACGAGGACGGGAAGAAATGTTCCGAATCTTACGCTACACGATCAACAATCCGGTGAAGGCGAAGTTGGTAAAATCATGGCGGAACTGGCCAGGGACTTACCTTGCATCTAGATACGAAGACTGGTTCGATTGATTCGTCCGGCACACTTTAGTTTGCCGCTCGTCGCCCTGGTACTCGCGATCTCACCGACAAACTGAAGTTTATCGTACAAGCTCGCCGCCTACGCTCACTTCATCCGGATCTCGATCGGCGGGGCCTCAACCAGGTGAAATGTCGCCGACGCGATCTGAAGTTTCCCGTCACTGTCGCCAAAGGCATCCAGTACCGCCTCGTACAACTTGTCCCGAGTCTGCCGTCTTGACTTGTAATCCACAACGTACCTCAGTGTGTACTCCATCCAGTTGTCATTCGCCACGACCGTCACCACCGGGTCCGTTGTGGTCTCCGGCAGCAGGAACTTCTTCGAAAAGTCCTCCCAGGATTTCTCCGCTCCGCGAGCGTACGCACCAAGTATGTCGTCCGCCACTTTCTGGAGCGTCTTTCTGGCCAGCTTATGATCACAGCCGTATTTGACCGGTATCGTGATCTCATCCCAAAGAAACGGAAACTCGCCCGAATAATTGTAGACCGGCGCTTTGAAAACAAAGCTGTTCGCTACTCGTACGACGCGGCCGTTATACAAGTCTCCGTCGATCCATTCGCCAACCTCCATCAGGATCGTCCTTAGGAAGGAGATGTCGATTATGTCACCCTTGATCCCGCCTACTTCTACACGGTCACCGACAGCGTAAAAGTGCGCAAAATGGATTGCGAACCAACCCGCGAAGCTTGCGATCACCTCCTGAAGCGCGAACGCGATTCCCGCTCCGGCAACTCCGAATGCCACCGTCAAACCGCTGAGCTGATTGCTGAAGACAACGCTCACCATCATCACGACCGCGAGATACGCGAGAAAAGTTATGAACTTTCGCAGCCGGTACCGGCTGTCTGTTTCGGTTACGTATCTGGTGATCGACGACCTGACGAGCCCGGCGATCACAATGATCAACATTGCGCCGGCAAGCGCTGTCAGCGCCCGGATGACGGTTGGATTCGATAGCCAAAGGCGAATTGTTGATTCCATTGCTTTAAGGGAATTCTATTCCGAACAAGTAAAAAAAAGCTATTACAAAACTCTTACAAGGCATTTGCTATATACCTGTTACAGTCGGAATTGGGCGCGCGACGCCCATAGACCAACTATATTTTAGGGGGCTTGATGCAAAACGTAATAGAACTTAAGACAGCTTCGCGGGACAAAATACAGTGGCAGACGATCATATTTGTGACGATCTTCCACGTATTTGCGGTAATGGCATTGTTCACATTTTCCTGGGCCAATCTTGCGGCGGCGGTAATTCTCTGGTGGGTCGCCGGAAGCTGGGGTATCGGTCTCGGTTATCACAGGCTACTGACGCACAAGGGTTTTAAGACCCCTTTGTGGTTTGAGCATTTCCTGACCGTTTGCGGGACGCTTGCTGTTCAGTCCGGTCCGCTCAGCTGGGTAACCACCCACCGTATGCATCACGCCTATACGGATACAGACAAGGATCCGCACAGTCCCAAGAACGGCGTTATCTGGTCGCACATCGGCTGGATCTTCAAAGGTGATGCGCAAATGCACAAGATGGAAGTTCACGAACGCTATTCACCAGACCTCGTAAAAGACAAATTCAATGTGATAGCCGACAAGTACTACTGGGTCACCCCGATCGTGGTCGGCGCGGTGGTCTTCGCGATCGGAGGCTGGTCGATGGTCCTGTGGGCTATTTTCTTCCGGACGGTGTTTGGCTGGCACGCTACCTGGCTGGTTAACTCGGCGACCCACATTTGGGGCAGCCGCAGATTTGAGACGAGAGACACCTCAACGAACAACGCGCTGGTTGCCGCAGTGACATTCGGCGAAGGATGGCACAACAATCATCATGCGTACCCGAGATCGGCGAAACACGGTTTGACCCCTTATGAATTTGACGTGAACTGGGTGCAGATCAAAGCGCTTGAGAAGATGGGCCTGGTGACAGACGTCTACGCGACCGATCTCAAAGACCTGAAGAACGAGGCAGTGCAAATGAAAAAGGCCGCTTGAGCGAAACTTTATACAGTTGGCGAAAAGGGCAGAGTTTGATTTCAAACTTTGCCTTTTTTCTTTGTGTTCTTTACCTTCTATCTAACTAATGAGGCGGCGCAAATCCACAATATTCTTTCTGATCCTCGGCATCAGCCTGATCTCACTTGCGGTCGCTCTGCAGGTCGGCTGGATACTTCTCAATTTGCAGCAGATCGCCCTGCTTGTCCTTGGGATCCTGTTCTTCGCCCTGCTTATCACCGGACTGGTCCTTAACACCACTTTCCTTGTCCGGGAGATCCGAAAAAGCGAACAACAGGACGCGTTCCTGAACGCGATCACGCATGAACTCAAAACCCCGATCGCCTCGATCCGCCTATATTTGGAGACTTTGCAGAAACGGGACCTTTCAAAGGAAAAGCGGGATGCGTTCTATGACATCATGCTCGCCGACAGTGACCGCCTGCTTGGAACTGTCGAACAGGTCCTCGCCGCAAGCAAAGCACGGGAGAGGTCCCGCAAACCTAATACTACTCAGGTCGAGCTGCGTGAATTGATCGAATCATGCGCCGGGCAGATCGCTAATCGCTATCACCTCGCGCAGGAGGCGATCAAGATCACGGGAGCGTCGGATCCGCTACTTGTCAAAGCGGACCGCGGGGAACTCGAAACTGTCTTTCTTAATCTTCTGGACAATGCGGTCAAGTACTCCGGGGCATCTCGCGAGATCGCGATCAAGATCCGAAAGCGTCAAAACGGCGTCGCTGAAGTTCACGTCAAAGACAAGGGGATCGGCATACCTGCTTCGGAGTTGAAGAGCATCTTCAAACGCTTCTATCGAGTGCCGAGCGGCTCCCCGGACACTCCGAAGGGAACCGGACTCGGACTCTATATCGTCCGTTCGATAGTTGAATCACACCGAGGCAAGATCTTCGTGAAAAGCCGCGGAGTTGGGACCGGGACGACGTTTATAGTAAGACTGCCGATCTCTGAGTGAGACCGGCAGTCCTTTCCTGACAGCTATTCGTACCGATCAGGTTCCAGCCGGAACCTTGCGAGCAGGTGCCTGCGTTCGGAACAGCTTTCCATACACAAATCCTGGAACGCAGTAACCGGTCAGCATGTTGACGGACGCCGAGGCGACCATCATCCCGCCCAGCGCGTATCCGACGACAGGGATGCCGACGAAGAACCCGAGCGCCGCCACCGAAAGGAAAAACGAGGCCATCAGGAATCCGAACCGCCTC
Organism: Acidobacteriota bacterium; assembly: GCA_024640445.1. Taxonomy (GTDB): domain Bacteria; phylum Acidobacteriota; class Blastocatellia; order Pyrinomonadales; family Pyrinomonadaceae; genus Aridibacter. The sequence goes on from JAHEEZ010000125.1 coordinate 4,126, forward strand.
TGTTTTCCGTACGCCGGTATTCTGGGTCCGCCTGAAATGAACCTCAACCCGAAGTTGTAGACAACATCGAACGGATGCCATTTCAAGAGTCCGGCGGTCAGCGCGAGCGGAATCAGTGCCGCGAGCGCAGCCGGCGATTCGAGGTATACCCCGACTGCCGTCCAGACCATGCAGACTGCCGGTGAAAGCCTAAACCAATAATTAAGCTGTGCTATCTGAATGTCGTCGAGACCAAGAAAACCCTGAGCCTCGATCCTTCTTCGTGCGCTAATTGAAATAACGCTTCCCATTTCAACACCTCCGTGCCGTCAAGCAAGTTTAACTTTGACCGGAACAGGGTTCGTAACACAGTCGAACACGGGCGAGCGCTGCTGTGTGATCATTACAAGCTCTTCCAGCTGCTCCCGCGGGGCGTTCGATTTGATCCTGAAGGTGATATTGATCCCTTCGTAACCGTTCCGAACTTCTTCCGTCATACCTAGAAAACCTCTTAGGTCGATGTTTCCCTCGTAGGTCGATTCGACCTCTTCGAGCTCGATCCCTCGCGCAGCGGCGTGATAGACCAAACCTGTCGTTACGCATCCGGCGAGTGCCGCCAGGAGATACTCGACAGGGTTCGCTCCGATGTCCTGACCGAGCAGTACGGGCGGTTCATCCTTGTCGAAAACAAAAGGGGTTTCACGGGTGTGCGTCTCGCAAGCGCCGTAATAGTCATTGACGGTTGTCTGGTTGTTCGCGCCGTTAACCCATTTATTGCTCGCGCGGAAATTGAATGCCGCGATCTCTTTCTGTTCCCCGATCGCATCCATCGTTCCGAACAGCCGGGTCACGTTGACGCCATTGACGATCTTTTCTTCCTGCATTGTTTGCTGTGTCATGATCATTTCTCCTTATTATTTCTTCTTTGTTGGTATGTAGTTTTGAAGACCTCTCCGGCCTCAATTACAAAGACGGAGTTTGTTCACTTCACAGGACAGAATTTTCCAACAAAAAAAGGCGGATGCCGCAGCATCCGCCAAATGTCCCTTCCGAATGAGCTACCCGTCTAGGGCTTTGCTTCGAGAATGATGTTGAAGGGAGTCTCGGCAGTTCTCCGCAATGAACTGAATCCGCCTTCGGTGACCACATTACGGAGCCTTTCTTCCCCGGCCTGCGCGCCCAGGGCGAGGCCGACTTCCTGGGAAAGCGATGCAGGAGTGCAGATGAGCGTCGAAGCCGAATAATAGACCCTGCCCACCGGATTGAGATTTTCCTCGACCTTGTCGCCCGCGAACGGTTCGACGATCATCCAGCTGCCGCCATCGTTCAGGCTTGAGCGTATGTGCTCCGATGCCCCGACCGGATCGCCCATATCGTGAAGACAGTCAAAGCAGGCGACCAGGTCATACCCGGTGCCGGGATAGTTTTTCGCGTTGGCGACCTCAAAGGTCACACGGTCGGACACACCGGCCTCCTGCGCTTTTCGCCTCGCGGTCTCGATCGAACCTTCGTGGTAGTCGAAACCAAAGAACTCGGAGTTCGGATATGCCTGCGCCATCAATATCGTCGAGGCGCCGTGGCCGCATCCGATGTCTGCGACTTTGGCACCGGACTTGAGTTTTTCTTCGATACCGTCCAGCGAGGGGATCCACTCGCTGACAAGATGCATCGCGTAACCGGGCCGGAAGAAGAGCTCCGTACCGCAAAAGAGACCTTCGTCATGCTCGTGCCATCCGAGTCCTTCGCCGGACTTGAACCTCTCGGTGACCTTCGGGGTCGCCTTTAATGCCGATGTCGCCAGCACAAATGCTCCGGGCAGATACGCCGCGCTGTTCTCGTTGGTCAGGACGAGCGCCTGCTCGTCGGTCAGATAGTAAGAATCCGACTCCGCGTCGTATTCGACGTAGCCGCTCGCCGCCTGGGCGTTCAGCCATTCGCGCACGTAACGCTCATTGGTTTCTGTCCGTGTTGCGAGCTGAGCGGCCGAGATCGGTTCATTCGGTCCTCCCATCGCTTTGTATAGGCCAAGTTTTTCTCCGATCACGATGGTTCCCGCGGACATCGTCGCCCCAAGATCTCCCACAAATCTGCCAAGTAGTTCGTTAAGTTTCTGTTCGTTAATGTTCATTCTATTGCTCCTATATGATCCGCCTATGAATTTCCCGATCGCGAACGGCGACCGCCCGCAATCAGAAAGACGCAACAGCGAAAGGGATCAGGACAAAGTTTTTTGTCTTGCGAAGAATTCCATTGATTCACGGTCAGGAAGCGAGGGAACTTCCCGATGCCGAATTCCACGCACAAAGAGGCCCCGCGAATAACTCTTTTTGCGGGGCCTCGGAAACTTGTCCCCTGATCTTTACTCAAGCGCGAGATTCAGCGATCCGACAAGAGGAGCGACCTGTTCAAGCCGCAGCGAGAGCCCGCCGACCGGGATATCACCGCCCAGCGCCGCCGAGGCCTGGGGAAACCTGCGGCATAGATCTTCCAGATGATTTCCTTCCCCGCCATGCACGATCAGCCACATCTCCATCACATCAGCGTTCAGCATCTGAATGGTCCATTTGCCTTTCTTTCCGAACGAAGCAGAACCCTTCGCCGGATCGATCCTGCCATCTACCGAAATGGGCACCTTCAGTTTCCGGCGCAGGTATTGCTGGTACTGCTCGATCAGATGTATGGTCGCGGCATCCATCGTTCCGCTCGGCTCAGGGAACCTTTCTCCGAGAAAATAGGATCTTGCGTCAAGCGCGTATTTAAGCATTGCCTGGACGACAAGAACGTCATCCTTCAAGTTCACGCCGCCCCTTCCAACGGACGCAGATACGTTTATCTCGTCCCAGTCCATAACTTTGTAGAATTCTGCCATATCAGTGCTCCTAAATAGTTTATTGTCGCGCGGCCGCATAAGCGTTTTGGCCGCTCTCTGGATGAAGACGAAACCGTGGCGGAGAACAGGACACGATAAATATGGGCAATGATGAGAGGCAGGCACTTTGTGCTAAACTTTTGGCGGTTTGGCGAATAGGCCGGTACCAGGCTTGGAAATACTTGGAACGCCATATGGAATCTGAGACAAAAGGCGACATAACAGGACTTCTTCTTGAATGGGGCGGGGGCGACAAGGAAGCGTTCGATAAGCTGATGCCTTTCGTTTACGGTGAACTCCGCAGACTCGCACACGCTTATATGCGGAGGCAGAGCCCTGACCACACGCTCCAGACCACTGCGCTCGTAAATGAGGCGTATATGCGCCTGATCGACTCGGACAAGGTGCGCTGGCAGGATCGAAACCATTTCTTTGCGATGTCTGCAAAGCTCATGCGGCGGATCCTGGTCGATTTCGCACGGGCAAAGAACGCCAAGAAGAGGGGCGGGGGCGAACATCTCGTGACATTCGACGAGGAATTGCCGGTCGCGGAGGCGAAGGAAGCGGAACTCCTGGCTCTTGACGACGCGCTCACAAGACTCTCCAAAATGGACGAGCGGCAAGGCAAGATCGTCGAAATGCGCTACTTCGGAGGCCTGACCGAAGAAGAGATCGCGGGAGTGCTGGAAGTCTCCGTCAGAACCGTTCGCCGCGACTGGAGCGTGGCGAGGGCGTGGCTGTTCAGGGAACTGAATCCCGCCTGAGACTGTCCGGCGCAAGGAGTACCTGTCGCGAAAATGAGCACGAGCGATCCTCAAACCAACCAATGATGAAAGTTCTGATCGTCGAAGACGAAGACCATCTCGCCAAGGGCCTTGCTTTCAATCTGGAAGAAGAAGGATTCGAGAGTGATATCGCGGGCGACGGCGAAGAGGCCTTGCGTTTGATAATCGATGAACAAAGAACTTACGACGCGATAATACTGGACATAATGCTTCCCGGTATTTCAGGGTTCGACGTCACAAGACGCCTAAGGGCCGATCAGAATTTCGTGCCGATCCTGATGCTCACCGCCAGAGGCCACCCGGAAGACGTACTAAAGGGCTTTGAAGCCGGAACCGACGATTACCTCCCAAAACCGTTCGATCTTGCTATCTTCCTGGCGCGCCTAAAGGGTCTCCTCAGACGCACCGCCTGGATGGGAGAGCGTGATCCGGGCAGCGAGATCCCGCAAACGCTTGAGATCAACGGCAGGAAGATCGATCTGGCTAACCTTGAGATCACCTCAGACGGCGAATCTGCGCCGCTGACTCTAATGGAAGCAAAGCTGCTCAGGCACCTTGTCGAAAATGCAGGGCGGGCGGTCTCGAGAAAGGAGATCCTGGAAGAAGTTTGGGACCTGCACGAGGATACCGACACGCGCGCGATCGACAACTTCATTGTCCGGCTGCGAAGGCATCTTGAAGAAGATCCGACACGACCACGCGTGCTCCTGACCGTCCGGGGAATCGGATACAAGTTCGATATGGATCAGTGATCTCCGCAAGCGTTTTAGTCAGCCTTTCACCCTCAGCACCTTCAATTCCCGTTTCCAGTCCTCGTTCAATTCGAACCGGACTATCCTTATCTCATTTGAAACAGAAGCTGCGAGAGTATCGGTCTGGGAAGTGAAGCAGGTGGTCGGCGCAGCGAGATAGACAAGCGGAGGAGTGTCCGCGATCTTCCTTATTCCAAAAAGCCGTGCCTCCGCGAGAACACCCGCCCGCCTCTGAAGTTCGATCCTCCGCCAGTAATCCACCGCCTGGAAGACCATCCCGTTGTCCAGCGCGACCTTTAATTCTATTATCGCAAGCCGCCCGTCCCTTCGCAGAGCGAGCAGGTCGATCCTGTCCCTGGCTGTCCTGAACTGATTGTAAAGTGGCGAAAGAATGAGTCCGGGATCTAGCCGGCGAATGTTTCGGCGAAGGACGGATTCGAGCCAGGCTTCGTGGCGCGCATGATAGTAAAGGTGTTGTTTGTTCGGTGAATCGTGTCTTCTGTATTCTGAGAGCTTGTCGATAAGTTCAGCGAGTTCGCCAGCCGACCCGGTATCGATAATCCGCTTTGAACTCTCCACTCCGAACCAGCCCCTCTCACCTTCCTTGAGCGAACGGAATCTCGCGAACGGAAGACCGAGGAATCGCAGGGTGATCCCGTTTCGGGCGACCAGGCGATCGATCCGCTTTGGATCGATCGCTGACAACGCTCCTGAAAGCGGCCCGACTCCCTGATCCGGAACAGCAGAGATCTTAGGGGGCTTTGCTTTCCACAGATCGTCCAAAGTCAGGGAGCGCATCTCTTTGACCGAAACGTCTTCGGTTTCGCCATCAACGGCGCCTTTCAATGAGAGCACCCCGATCTTCTCCTTAAAAGCCGGCGACAGGCACGCGTGCAGCCTCCTGACACCGGAAAGTTTTCCCATTCCCGCGAGTATGAATACTTTTCTCAGACGGTTTTTCCGGGAAGATGCCGCGCGTTCCGTCCATAGCACTGCGGCTGAGATAAGCCGCTCCGGAGAAAGCGTCCCGGATACGTCGGCAACGATACCCTGTTCGCCGAGCGGCCCTCCTTCAAGGACAAGATGAGCGAACCGGCCGTTCGAGTGACCAAGAAAGACGCGCTTCAGTTTTGTCCAAGGGAACGCCCGATTGACTGCCTCGGCCAACCGGTTTGCAGCGGCGAGGCGGGATATCTCGATATTCTCTGCCAGCTCGGCGAGTGAGGCTCTCGGAACCAGTTCGAGTCTGGATCTTTCGGTTCCGAACTTCCCTTTCAGGAACAACGTCGCCTTTTCACCGTCGAAATCGACCGATTCCAGAGCGTACGTGCGATAGCCGTCCCGGTCGAGATATCCAAAGAGGGCATTTTCCCGGCCGTTCG